>JACMOE010000759.1 GCA_014378185.1 Gemmatimonadaceae bacterium
CAGTCCATGCCGACGTACGGGTCCTTGCCTACTCGTCCATCATCCCGCGCGCCTCCATCCACTCGCTGTCAAGACCAAATGCCTGGACCCAACTTTCCACCCGGCCGATATCCAGCTCCCTCCCGCGAATTCTCAGGATCGAAGCGACATCCTCGAGCTGACGACGCGACCCGCCTGACCGCGCCCATTCCAACAGATCCCCCGCGGTCACGGCGCCGACGGATGACCTTTGGGGAGGAGATCGCGAAGCATCTCCGCGGCCACGCGTCGTTCGTCCCACCCCGGTTGTTCCCGGCGCAAGCGAGCGCGCATGAGCTCGCGCGCGGTGTCGCTCATGTCGATCGCGATGCGAAGCCGGTCTGCGGGAGGGAGCCCGCGCTGGATTTCCGCCTGAATTCGCGATGCTTCCGGGGACGTACCGAACATGCCGGAAGGTAGCACTTGGGGTATATACTGTTCATGATGTCGAGCAAACCCGTGGATGGAACGATCGACCTGAAGGTAGGCGGAATGACCTGCCTCGACTGCTCGCGCCACATCGGCCATGCCCTCGAGCGCGTGCCCGGTATCGCCGCCGCCAGCGTGGATTATCGTGGCGCACGCGCAACGGTGGACATGGCGGCGGGCGTCGAGCGGACCCCCGCACTGGAGCACGCGCTGGTGGAGGCCGTGGAGCGCGCGGGGTACACCGCGTCCGTCGCTGCCGTGGCGATCGGCACCGCCTCGCTCCCTGTTAACCGCGGCACCGCCGACTTCGACATCCTCATCATCGGCACCGGTGGCGCAGGCGTCGCCGCAGCCATCCAGGTCGCCGGCATGGGCGGCAAGGTCGCCATCGCGGAAGGCGGCACACTCGGCGGAACATGCGTCAACATCGGATGCATTCCCAGCAAGGCGCTCATCGAAGCCGCATCGCGGTATCACGGAGCGCGCCGAGGATTCCCGGGCATCGCGCCGTGCGAGCCGGCGCTCGACTGGAGCGCCGTCGTTGGTGCGAAGGACGCGCTCGTCACGGACCTGCGGCAGGCGAAGTATGCAGACGTCCTGGCAAGCTACCCGGGCCTCACTCGGCTCGTGGGCCACGCGCGGCTCATCGCGAGCGCCAATGGACTCACGCGCGTGAGCGTCGGCAATCGTGAATACGCGGTGCGGAAGGTGATCGTCGCCACGGGCACGTATCCCGCCGCGCCAGCGCTTCAGGGCATGGATGACGTCGAGACACTCGACAGCACGACGGCGATGACACTTGCCACGCTGCCGACGTCGCTGCTCGTCCTGGGAGGCGGCCAGGTTGGTGTGGAGCTCGGCCAGATGTTCGCGCGATTCGGCGTGCAGGTCAGCATCGTGCAGCGCGGCCCGCACCTGCTGCCCGGTGAAGATCCTGCCGTCACGGAAGTGCTTCGCGCGGCACTCGAGGCAGAGGGCCTCGAGATCCACACGAGCACCGAAGCCATCGGCATCGCGCGCGAGGGCAGCGACGTCGTCGTGCGCGTGCGACAGGGACACCTCGAAGGAGCAATGCGAGCCACACACGTATTGGTCGCGACCGGCCGGCAACCGAATACGCGCCACATCGGGCTCGAGGATGTGGGTGTCGTGCTATCGTCGCGCGGGTACGTGCAGGTGGATGCGACCATGCGCACCTCGGCTCCCAACATCTATGCCGCAGGGGACGTCACTGGCGGACCGGCGTATGTATACGTCGCGGCCGCCGGTGGACGCGTGGCTGCCGAGAATGCGATGAAGAGCCTTGCACCTACGGGAACGTCGAGCGACGACCCGCGCGAGTTCGATCTTTCAGTGGTACCGAGCGTCACTTTCTCCGACCCGCAGGTGGCGTCGGTGGGGCTTACGGAGTTCGCCGCGCGCGCGAAGGGCATGCATGTGGACATCAGCGTACTCGACATGGCCCAGGTCCCTCGCGCGCTCGTTGCCCGAGACGTGCGCGGCATTGTGAAGATCGTTGCCGAAGCAGGCAGCGGAAAGATTCTCGGCGTGCATGCAGTTGCGCCGAACGCGGGAGAGTTCATGGGAGAAGCAGCGCTGGCGATTCGGTTCGGCCTCACGGCGCGTGACCTGTCCGGCACGCTGCATCCCTATCTCACGTGGGCCGAGAGCCTGAAGCTCGCGGCGCAGGGTTTTGGCGCGGACATTTCGAAGCTGAGTTGCTGCGCGTGAGTCCCGGGTAGAGGACTCGCGCAGCAAGGGAGCGACGCTTGAGCGTGCCGGATGGTGGAGCAACTGGTCCGGAGTGACTATGCCAGAGCCTGCGGCGTGGTAGACCATTTGTGCCTCCGACTTGCGGAGAATCGACGTTGGGCATGGTCCCTTGGAATCGGATGTGAGAACTGACCGCGGGCCGGTGTCGCGCGTACATTCTCGGGCCGAGCCTTCCGCATCGCCACTCCACCACCATCCACAGGCCATGCTCCCGATCCTCCGCGCCGAGCGTTCGCGCCGGCTACCGATTCTGACTCTTGGCGTTGCGCTGATTGGCGCCTGCGCCCGGCCTGCCACAACCACACCAGCGCCGGAACGGGGTGCGTACGACCTGGTGATCGAGAACGGCCGTATCGTGGACGGCACCGGCAACCCGTGGATGTACGGCGACGTGGGCGTCCGGGGGGATCGCATCGTGACTGTTGCGCCACGCGGCGCGCTGCGCACCGCCGTGGCGGGGCAGCGCATCGACGCGCGCGGACATGTGGTCGCACCCGGCTTCATCGACATCCAGGATCACTCGTGGGAGCCGGTGCTGTGGCGGGACGGCCGCGTGGTGAGCATGGTGACCCAGGGCGTCACGAGCGTGATACTCGGCGAGGCAACCACGCCCGCCCCTTCGAACGAGAAGGTGGAGGAACTCGAGCGATACACTGCCATGGATCCGGTACGTGCCACGCTCCAGCAGTCGTTCCGCGGAGAACACGGTTTCGGCAACTGGCTCGACGCCATTGGTCGCCACGCCAACTCGGTGAATGCCGGCTCGTACCTCGGCGCGGCCACTGTGCGTGCGTACGCGGTGGGCCAATCGTCGTCGCGGCCGACGGCCACGCAGCTGGACACCATGCGCGCCGTGGTGCGCAACGCGATGCGCGACGGCGCGTTCGGCATCTCGTCGGCCCTCATCTATCCGCCAGGGTCGTACGCCGGCACGGCGGAGCTGGTGGAGATGGCGAAGGCGATGGCGCCCTTCCATGGCGGGTACATCACGCACATGCGGTCGGAGGACGACTCGCTATTCGAAGCGATGGACGAGGCGTTCCGCATCGCGCGCGAGGGCGGCGTACAGCTCGACATCTATCACCTCAAGGCGTCCAACCGCCGCAACTGGGGCAAGGCGGCCGCCATGGTGGCGAAGATCGACTCGGCGCGTGCGTCGGGCCTGGATGTGGGCGCTACCATGTATCCGTATCCCTACTCCGGCAACAACCTGGGCGCGTGCTTCCCGGACTGGGCTGCGGAGAACGGCAAGTTGTTCGACAACCTGCGCGACCCCGTCATCCGCGCGCGCATCGTGAAGGAGATGTCCGACGAGGCGGGCGCCGCCCTTTGCCAGCATGAAGGGCCCACCGCGTACCTCATTGCCGACCTGCGCAAGCCCGAGCACGCGAAGTACGAAGGCAAGCGGCTATCCGAAATCGCCGCGGACATGGGCAAGCCGTGGCCAGACGCCATCGTGCAGCTCCTGCTGGTGGAGGGAAGCGATCCGCAGAAGATCAACTTCACCATGTCCGAGGACAACGTGCGCATGCAGATCCGGCAGCCGTGGGTGGTGATCGGCACCGATGCGGGGGGCGTCGACCCGGACAGCACGAAGAACGTGGTGCACCCGCGATCCTATGGTACCTATCCACGCATCCTGGGGCGTTACGTGCGCGAGCAGAAGCTGCTCACGCTGGAAGACGCCGTGCGCAAGATGAGCGGCGCCGTGGCCGCGCGGCTCGGTCTTCGCGACCGCGGGTTGCTGCGCGAGGGGATGTTCGCCGACGTCGTGATCTTCGACGATGCCACGATTCTCGACCTCGCCACGCCGGAGAAGCCGCACCAGATCAGTCGAGGGGAACTGACGCCGTTCCCCTCATGCACCGCC
>JACMOE010000078.1 GCA_014378185.1 Gemmatimonadaceae bacterium
ACACTGAGCGACCTGATCCTGGATTGACCCATCGACAAGCAGCCCGGTGTCTGGATCGATCGGTGCCGTTCCCGACACAAACACCAATCCGGCAGCCTTCACGGCCTGACTATATGACGGCGGCGCTGGGGGAGCCGTCGGCGTGGCGATGATCGTCCGTGACATACCAAATTCCAAGCATCTGATCAGGAAGGTGAACGTTTGATCGCAAGTGTCAGCAAACCGCAACTGTGAGGCGGAAAGCAATTCCCGCCGCTTTCAATGGCGGCGAAATGTTGGAGTAAGCGAGCCCCTGTAGCGCCAGAGTAGGACGCAGAGGGCGAGACATAAAATAATGGCCGAGGCTGGGGACTGGCGAGCGCGCATGAAGGTTCAGTCTGGGTGCCGCTCCGACTTAAGCGCTGGCTGATCAGAGGTCCGCTTTCCTTCGTCGATCATCCAGAGGCTGCCGGTCGGCTATCGGCTCAGACGTTCAGCCAGCGACTCCCGGCACACCGTCCGACCCCGACTACCCTTCTCGTCGCGTAAGTACCGGATATGCTAGACTGAACACATGAACACCTCTTTTGGTCGTGGCAGAGCGACCTTGATCCTCGCGTCACCCGCGACCTGATCCGCGACGCGCTCGCTGCGGCGATTGAGCAACTTCACGAAACCCTGGAGGAGAGGCACGAACTTACCTCCGATACCAAGGGCGTCGCCGGGTCGCCGGACATTGTCGCGACGATCCTCGCCAAGATCGACGCCGCGGCCGTGTTCGTGGGCGACGTCACGCCAGTCGCAACATCGGCAAATGGTAAGGCGGCAGCAAACCCCAACGTGCTCATCGAGCTCGGCTACGCGAAGAAGTCGATCGGCCTGAACCGCGTCCTGCTGGTCTGGAACACTGCTTTTCCGGGCGCGACCGTTGAGAAACTGCCGTTCGACATGCGCGGGCGCAGGGCGCCGCTTGGCTACCACCTGCCCAGTGGCGCCTCCAAAGCCGAACTCGTCGAGGCGCGGGACCAGCTACGACGCGTTCTCGTCGACGCGCTCGGCGCATCGCTGGCCGCAGCCGCGCCGGCTACACCGGCAACCGAGTCTGAATGGCAGCCGAGCTGGCCCGCTTATCCCGGTGTCTGGTTCGATCCCGCCCGTCCCCTCGCGATTAACGAGGACGGCGAACCCGGATCCAAGTCGATGACTCCCGGCACGCACGCCTACGTCAGGATCCTCCCCTCGACGTGGACGCTGCCCGCGACCTTTGGGCAGGGCGCGCGGGACCATCCCCACATCCTGGGCACGACGAGCGGCTTCAGTTGGGGTGCCACGAGGGGCGGCTTCCTGCACTACTCCGGGAGCCTCCGGAGCAACCGTCCCGGTCCGCTGACGAACCTCGTCATGCAGTTCCGCGCGACGGGTGAGCTGTGGGGCGTCGATCCGTTCGTGGCGCGGCGCGACGAGCAGCACCTCTTCTTCGCGGACCGCACGATCAAGGGCTTTAACGACTTCATCGACGAGAACCTGCCAGTGCTGATGCGGCACGGCGGCGGAGGGCCATTCCGCATCAGGATCGGCGTTGCGGCGCTCGAGGGGCTTCACTGGATCAGCGACGCTCGTCACGGCGGCAGGCCGCAGGCGCTGGAGACCTGCGCCCAGGCGGAGTTCGTGTTGGCCGGTACTATCGAGGAGGAGCGGCTCCTTGCCCTTGAGAGCGCCTGGGGCGAGATCGCCGCCGCGTTCGGTCTACCGCAGCCAGCTCGCGAGACGCTCGTGCGCCAAATACGGGGGTTTTGAGCGCACCTGCCCGGAGGCGCGGGGTGACGGACCACCACACTGCTGGCGAGGCCGCGAAGTCCATTTTCCGTCGATTCTAGCAATTCCGGGCGCCCAGAACTCGCCCGCGAGCGCCTCCTCGAGTTACAGCGACTTCCACCGCGACGTCGGGCTGATCCCTCACGGTCGGCGAACGGCCGCCGGTGACGCCTAGTCGACGGATCCGGTCGCTGATGAGTCCAGATGAACGAGCGGCCGGAGTTAGGAAAGACCGGGAGACCGCTGAACGGCCGATCATGGGTCTTTGCGTTGCAAACATTGAGCGCACGAAATGCTTAGACCGCGTGATTGCCCATCAGTTCGCTCAAGCGCACTTTCCGTTCTGGCGCCCAATTTTCGTTGAAGGCGATGGCGCCCTGCCTGAACAACATCACGATCGTTGAG
>JACMOE010000760.1 GCA_014378185.1 Gemmatimonadaceae bacterium
CATCGCGCGCCCGGTACGGCGTCATCGCGCGGCGCAACTGCGTGCCGTCGCGCTGCTCGGTGTGGTTGCGGTGGCGTGCTCCGCCGCGGCAGGCACTCGCGCCTCCGGTCGACGTGCCGCGACAGCGTCGGGCCCAACCGCGGTGCAACGTGGGGCCTCGATGCGCACGGTGCGTATCGCGCTGGCGGAAAACCAGTCGCAGGTGTGGCTTACCTCCGTGGGTGGCTGGGAGCTGTTCGCGGACGATGGTCGCACCGCGGTCGCATTGACGAAGCCAGGTGAGCGTTGGCTGCTCGAGCGCGAGGGCACAGGCATTCGCGCCATGCGCGAGGACTCGCGGCCCGTGAGCGCCCGCGAGCACACCGTGATTGCGCGACCCGCCGATACCGACGGCACGATCGGCGTCAATGGGCGGCGCTATCGGGGTGACGTGGTCATCACCGCGACGACCGACGGACTGACCGTGGTGAATCGCGTGAACATGGACGACTACCTCCAGGGCGTCGTGCCCCTGGAGATCGGCACGTCCGCAGCGGCTGATGCTGCCGCCGTGGAGGCGCAGGCGGTATCCGCGCGGAGTTACGCCGTTACGCATCTCGGATCCGGTGGCCGCCTGTTCGACATGCGCGCAACCGTCGCGGATCAGGTGTACGGTGGAGCGAGCGCAGAGAGCGGCGTTGGCAACCGTGCCGTGCGCGCCACCACGGGGATGGTGTTGCAGTATGGCGGCAAGGTGGTGAACGCGCCGTATTTCTCCACCTGTGGTGGCTCCACGGCGGAGCCGCAGGATGTGTGGCGCACAGGGGCGGAGCCATACCTCAGGCGTGTGAGCGACCAGATTCCCGGCTCGACGCACTTCTATTGCGAAGGCGCCCCGAAGTACCGGTGGACGCGCGTCTTCTCGCGCGATGAACTCCGGGAAAGCATCGGGCGCTATGTGCGATCGTTGCCGGGTGGCGGCTCGGTGTCCACCGTGCGCAGCGTCACGGTGAGCGACGTGACGCCAGCTGGGCGCGTCAGCGCCCTGACCGTCGAATCGGATCGTCGCGCGGTGATCCTGCGCGGAAACGAGATACGCAGCGCCCTTAGGCTTCCGAGTGGCGAGATACTGTACAGCACGTATTTTTCCGTCGATGCGGTCGTCGGCCGAGGCGAAATCGAATCGCTTACGCTTCGCGGCGGCGGAAACGGTCACGGGGTGGGCATGTGCCAGGCGGGCGCCATCGGCCGCGCCCGTGCAGGCCAGGACTTTCGCACCATTCTTCGCACGTATTATCCAGGCACAACGGTTGGGACAATCGAGTGATTGCGCGTTCCGCGCACAGATGAACGACGTCGGTCCACTCCCGGGAGGGAACGCATGACGGAATCCCTGCGCATCGGCGTGGTTGGCGCCGGCGCCATTGCGCAACTCACGCACCTGCCCGTGCTGTCGAGCATGCGGCGGGCATCGCTCGTCGCCATCTGCGATAACGACCGGCCCAAGGCGCGTGCGCTGGCGGATCGCTTCGACATCCCCGACGTGTACACCGATATCGTCGACCTGCTGGAAGCCGCCGGACTCCAGGCGATCGTGATCGCGACGCCCAATCACCTGCACGAACCACACGTGCTGAGCGCCATTGCCGCCGGCGTGGACGTGCTGGTGGAGCGGCCACTCTCACTCACGAGCAAGGGCGTCGAGCGTATCGTCAACGCCGCGGCACGCGCGGGACGCAAGGTGCTCGTGGCCAACAACTACCGCTTCCGCAGCGATGTGCAGGCGCTCGCAGGCTTCCTGCGCGGGGGCGAGCTGGGCAGGCTCACCGGCATCCGGGCCGGTGCATACCATCAAAAGCGCGCGGAGCAGGGCTGGCGCAGTCGTCGGGTGGAGTCGGGGGGCGGGTCGTTCTTCGACTACGGGCTGCCGCTGCTCGACCTGGCACTGTGGCTGAGCGAGTATCCGGCACCGGAGCGCGTGGTGGCGCACATGGAGCGGGGCACCGGCAAGAATGCCGTTGAGGAAGCCATGCTCGTCCAGTTGAACTGCGCGTCGAACGTCGTGTTCAACTTCGACGTCTCGGGCGTGTATGTGGGCGAGGAGGAGCGCTGGTGGTTCGAGACGCTGTCTGCGCGAGGCAGCACGCGACTCGCGCCGCTGCGCGTCGTGAAGGAACTGCACGGACGTCCCACGGACGTGTCGCCACGGGGTGCAGCGGCGCGCGAGAGTGCATTCATCCAGTCCTACCGCGCGGAGCTGGCGCATTTCGTGTCGGTGATCGCGGGCGAAAGCGAGTACGAAGCGCCAAGCGACCAGATCGCGTTGCACCGCATCGTCGAGGCGATCTACAAGTCCGCCGATGAAGGCCGGGAGATCAAGCTGTGATGATACGTCGAGTCGTCATCGCGGCTGCGTTGGCTGGTGCGGCACTGCGCTCGGGCACAGCGCAGACGCCGCCGATGAACGCGTCAGCCGTCGCACCTGCGCCCGATCGCTCGATCACGGTCACACTCGTGACGTTCGGATTGGGACAGGAGGTCTTCGAGCGATTCGGCCACAATGCGCTCTGGTTCCACGATGCTGCCACCCTTCAGGACTCCGCCTATCACTGGGGTCTGTTCAGTTTCAACGAGCCGGGGTTTCTCCTCCGTTTTCTCACCGGCGACACGAACTACTGGATGGGGGCCGTTGATGCGCGGCAGCTTGTCGAATCGGGGCGGAGCAGGGGCCGCCCGGTGACATTGCAACGACTGAACCTGACCCCGGCGCAGGCGTTGCAGCTGCGCGAGGTCGTCCGCACGAACGCGCGCGAAGAGAACAAGTTCTATCGCTACGACTATTTCGGTGACAACTGCTCCACCCGCCTGCGCGATGCGCTCGATGGTGTGCTGGGCGGTGCGATCAAGCGCGCGACCGATACCGTGGTGACCACCCTGTCGTACCGCAGCGAGAGTGTACGTCTCACGGATGGCAACGTACCGGTGCAGGCAGGCATCGATGTCGCCCTCGGCCGTCCAGCCGACGTGCCCCTCACACGATGGCAGTCCTTCTTCATTCCCATGGGACTGCGCGATGCCGTGCGCACCATCCGCGTGCTGGATGCCACCGGGGCGAGCGTACCGCTCGTGG
>JACMOE010000761.1 GCA_014378185.1 Gemmatimonadaceae bacterium
CTCGATCTCCACGCGGCCGCCGAGCGCCAGACTCGAGGCCCCGAATGCGCTGCGCGCCGGAAGGTGCCGCGTGAAGTGCTGAATGTACACTGCATTCATCGCCGGCCACTCGCCCATGTCGGCCATCATGACCGTGCACTTCACCACGCGATTAAGCGACGAGCCATGCCGCTCGAGGATCGCCTTCATGTTCGCGAGCGTCTGTCGCGTCTCTGCCTCGATGCCACCGGGCACGATCGAGTCCGTGCCGGCCGCGGTGCCCATCTGTCCGGACAGATAGAGCATCTGCCCCACCCGGACTGCCGCGGAGAAGGGGAGTGAGGTCTTGGCGGGAAAGGGGTAGTACTCCACGTCGCTGTCCGGCATTGGTGCAACCTCATGGCTCAGGGTAGGTCGCCGCGAAGTATCGTGACGAAGGTGTCGAGATCGATGTTGCCGCCGCTCACGATGCACACGATGCGCTGGCCGTCGAGCGACGGGTCCTGCGCGGCAGCGAGTGCCGCGGCGCCGGCGCCCTCGGCAACGATGCGCGCGCGCTCGGCCAGTGTCTTCACCGCGGCAGCAACTTGCGCGACGCTCACCACAATGCTGCCGGCGAGCAGCGCGGTCGCAAGCGGCCACATGTCGTCGAACAGGCCGCCACTGCCCATCCCATCGATGAATGTGGGCGTGCGCGTGACCGGCACGGGTCGGCCCGCAGCGAGCGAGGCGTGCAACGGGGCTGCCGTATCGACCTCCACCGCGTACACCTTCGTGCGAGGGCTCACCGCGCGAGCCGCCGCGGCAATGCCACACGCCAGCCCGCCGCCGCCGTACGGAACGATGATGGCATCGATGTCGGCGAGGTCATCGAAAATCTCCAGCGCAACGGTACCGTTGCCCGCCATCACGGCGGTGTCAGCGAAGGGATGCACGAACAGTCCGTCGAAGTCCGGACGTCCGCGATCGATCAATGTCTGCCACCATTGGTCGAACGGCACGCGAATCACCTCGCCACCCAACCGCTCGATGGCCTCCGTCTTCGTGCGTGGCGCATGCTCCGGCACCACCACCCGGCACCGAATGCCGCGCTCACGCGCGCACCACGCAACACCCTGCGCCATGTTGCCGGCACTCGCGGTGTAGACACCATCGGCCAGCTCGGCGGGCGACGCGATCGCCATGGCATTCGCCGCGCCGCGCAGCTTGAACGACCCGATAGGCTGGAGGCTTTCGAGCTTGAGATGGATGTCGCGCGCGGGGTCGCCGGTGAAGCGCACCAGGGGCGTCCGCACGGCAATGCCCGACAGGCGCGCGCGCGCCGCATGGATGTCGTTCAGTGACGGCGGTGAGACTGGCACGCGAGTGAGCGGGGCTGGTGTGAACGCACGACCTGGGGGAGGGAAAGTTGCTCGGCCGCTGATCACCGGCAAGGCCATCTGTTGCGCAAATCCGCGGATCCACGCACTATCCCGATCCCTTGCCTGCCCTCTTCTGGAGAACGTATGAAGACACTACATGCAGCGCTCCTGGCCCTGGCCTTGCCGGTGAGCCTCGCCGCCCAGCAGCCCGTCGCCAGCGCGGCCGCCAATCCGATCACCACCGCGTTCCGTGGTCGTACCATGACCTTTCAGCGGAACCTTGCCCAGGCCTTCGATTCCATCCCCGAGGCAAAGTTCACGTACCGGCCGACTCCCGCGCAACTCAGCATCGGGCGCATCGCCGCGCACCTGGTGAGTGACAACTATTTCTTCTGCAACAACTTCGGGCCCATGAAGGCCTCCTTCTCGGCGAAGGACAGCACCACGGCCGACTCGATCAAGGCGACGTGGCCCAAGGACTCGCTTGTGGCGAAGCTCAAAACATCGCTGACTTTCTGCGAAAGCGCCTTCGCCCAGCTCGATGGCGCGAAGCTGGTGGACGAGATCACCATGACATTCAACGGCAACACTCGCAACGCGACCCGCGTCACCATGGTGCTTGGCCACGTGATCGACATGGCGGATCACTACAGTCAGCTGTCGAACTACATGCGCCTCAACAACATCCTGCCGCCCACTGCGCTGCCGCGTCCTCGGCCCGGCGGCAACTGACGGCACACCTCGGGCGCGCCGTCCATTATTGCGCTGGGGCGGCTCGACCTTCACCAGATGCGCGCTGGCGTAGCACCTCGTATGCTGCAACTGCCACGCTCGTGGACAGGTTGAGGGACCGGACCAGGGGCGACAGGATGGGCATGGCCAGGAAACGATCGTGATATCGCGCGTGGAGGTCGTCTGGCAGCCCGCCCGTTTCGCGGCCGAAGACGAGCACCACACCGTCCGGCGCACCGAGCGGCGCGTCCCAGAGTAGTCGCGCCGCCTTGGTCGAGAAGAAATACGGTTCGCCGAAGGTCGGCAGCTCCTTCTCGAACGCATCCCAGCTGGGCCACACGCGCACGTCCACATGCTCCCAGTAGTCCAGGCCTGCGCGCTTCACCGCGCGATCGTCGAGCGAAAAGCCGAGCGGCTCGATGAGGTGCAGCGTGGCACCAACGGCGAGGCAGGTGCGGCCCGCGTTGCCGGTGTTCCAGTGAATCTCGGGATGCACCAAAACGACGTGTATTGCCATTGTGGGTCTGCGCTGCCACGGAGGAGTGCTAGTCGGTGCGCCGAATGAGTTGCGCCGCAGCGCGCAGGAGCTGTGACGATCCCGACGGCTCGCGTATGCGGACCACCACGTCCACGCTCACGTTCGGCCCCCACTTGGGTCCGTCCCGGGCCACCACTTCGTAGTACACCGGGCTCGGCGACGCCAGCTTTTCCTCGCCCACGGTCGCTGTCCATACCTCGGCGCCATTGATGACCCATGCGCCGTCCACGTGGAACGTCGCGGCCAGCGCCGCCCCGTCAGGCGCCTGGACACGGAGAACTGCCACGAGCGGCTTCCCGTCCGGTGGCGAAACCGGCTGGAAATCGCGCCAGAGGGATGGTACGAGCACCAGCGTCTGCCGGCCCACCATCACCGAGGTCGGCGCAGCCTGCAGGTCCCCGGTGGGCACCGAGGCTGTCATCCGCGCAGCACTGCAGCTACCGGCGGCGGCGAGGAGGACCAGGGACAGAGAACGGATGGACGGCAATTTATGAATTCCGATGGTTGCATGCGTCGAACCTCCACGGGAACGATCTCGTCACACCATGCGGACCTAACACCCCCATACCCCCGGGTCGAGTGGACCCAGGCGGGCCATGCGTGTCATCCGGTAGGGACCCGCGTCGAACTCGGTTCCGGTCTGCGACACGGGGGCAATCTGCAGCACCATGTGCAGCGAATCGCCCTGGCGCCATTCGACCTTGGACGGGCTGCACTGTCGCGGACTCCCGAACTGGCTGGTGAGCTCGCCTTCAGCTTGCGAAAACAGTCCTGCCTGGGCCGCCGGCGCCACCGTCCAGGTATTGTAGAGTTCCACCACCACGCTATCTGCATCGATCTCGGCGCTTTCCGACGAGTCCGCGATCGTGGAGGAGCAGGTCTGGTACGGCGCGCGCCAGTAGGTGGCCGCGTACGTGCGGGCGGACATGCCGCACGTGGCCGCACTGTGCTGCGTCATCAGCACGGCCAGGGGCCCGTGCGGCGAGGCCGTGGGCGGTGCCTTTGCGCGCTTGCCGGAGCACGCTACGAGGATGATGCCGACTGAGAGGATTGCGAAGAGACGCATGGCTGATGTGCGGAACCTGTGCGAGTGAAGTCGCTGTGCTGATTCTTTCGAACGCATGGTCTGTCACCAAAGCTTACGGGCTGGACAATGGGGGCGTAATGTGCGGCGACGTCCGTGCCTGAAACTTCGGCCTCCAATCGAGTATTCTACACGGACAACCCTCCAACCACACCACGATGATCCCCACGGCAGGCTACGCGGCGCCCAGCGCTGACAAGCCCTTCGAACCGTTCCACTTCGAGCGACGCGACACCGGCGCCCACGACGTCCGCATCGACATCCTCTTCTGCGGTGTCTGCCACTCCGTCCTCCACACCGCCCGCGGAGAATGGCCAGGCACCGTCTACCCCTGCGTACCTGGCCACGAGATCATCGGCCGCGTCGCCGACACAGGCGCGGATGTCACCGGCTTCACCAAGGGCCAGCTCGTAGGTGTAGGCTGCATGGTGGACTCCTGCCAGCACTGCGCAAGCTGTGCCGAGGGGCTCGAGCAGTTCTGCGAGAACGGCATGACGGGGACCTACAACGCGCCGGACAAGCACACGGGCGGCTACACCTTCGGAGGATATTCGAAGACCATCGTCGTGGACCAGAAGTTCGTCCTCCGCGTGCCCGAGTCGCTCGACCCGGCCGCCGCCGCGCCGCTTCTCTGCGCAGGCATCACCACCTGGTCCCCACTTCGCCACTGGAAAGTCGGCAAGGGCCACAAGGTCGGCATCGTCGGGCTCGGCGGACTCGGTCACATGGGCGTGAAGCTCGCCCATGCGCTCGGCGCGCATGTGGTCCTCTTCACCACGTCACCCAACAAGCGCGACGACGCACTCAAGCTCGGCGCCGACGAAGTCGTGATTTCGAAGGACGCCGCCGCCATGGCCGCCCACGCCAATTCCATCGACTTCATCATCAACACGGTCGCTGCCCCGCACGACCTCGACCCCTTCATCAACCTCCTCAAGCGCGACGGCACCATGACACTCGTCGGCGCGCCCTCGTCGCCGCACCCGTCGCCCGGCGTGTTCAACCTGATCATGAAGCGGCGCAGCCTCGCCGGCTCGCTCATTGGCGGCATCGAGGAAACGCAGGAAA
>JACMOE010000762.1 GCA_014378185.1 Gemmatimonadaceae bacterium
GGTCCGATGGTCATGGCGCCAAACGAGGCCTACGTCGTTTCCTTCGCCAAGGTGCCCGCTGGTACCTACGCGTACCAGTGCACCCCGCACGCGGCGATGAACATGAAGGGCGTGATCACTGTTCAGTAGCGTTCGCCAGGCTTTTTTCTGACGTGGTCGGGGCGGGTGCGAAACTGCATCCGCCCCGTCGTGCGTTCACAGCCATGAGCATGCCCGCTTGCCATACTGCCGCGTCGCCGCGATGGGGACTCTGTTGCCAGTTCCTCGACGCACCCATTCACTTCCGAACGGCGACCCACCGCTATGTGAGCTCCCTGGCGCCCACGTCCGGACGTGCCTACCTGTCGGCCATTGTGCGCCACAATGCGGATGCCCTCGCGGACGCCATTCGCCACTGCGACGAGCTTGGCATCGGAGCCTTTCGCATCAATAGCCAGATCCTTCCGCTCGCCACCCACCCGGCGAGCGGCTATCACCTCCGGGACATGGATGAGGACGGCTCGATAGCTGAGGCCTTCCGGCAAGCGGGGCATCTCGCGGCCGAGCTCGATATCAGGCTGTCATTTCATCCAGACCAGTTCGTTGTCCTGAACTCGGAGCGGCCGGAGGTCGTTACGGCGTCCTTGCAGGAGATGCACATGCAGGCCGATCTCGCCAGCCTGATTGGCGCCGATGTGCTCACCCTTCATGCGGGGAGTTCGGGAGGAGGACTCCCGGAGTCGCTGATACGGCTGGAACGCGGAATCGAACAGCTCGCAGCACCGGCACGCGAGCGGCTTGGTCTCGAAAATGACGACCGCCGCTTCGCTCCGGCCTCGCTGTTGCCTCTGTGTGAACGCCTGGGTGTGCCACTGGTGTACGACGTGCATCATCACCGGTGCAATCCCGATGGGCTCGACATCGTTACCGCCACCGATCTGGCGATCGCGACATGGTGTGGCCGGGAGCCACATTTTCATATATCGTCCCCCCGTGCCGGTTGGGAGGGTGGAGATACACGACCACACGCCGACTACGTGACACCCAACGACTTTCCCGATGCCTGGCACTCGCGCCGCATGACCGTCGATGTCGAAGCAAAAGCCAAGGAGCGCGCGGTGCTGGCTTTGCGTGAGCAGCTGCGCGGCGGTGCCGACGTTCCATCATGAGTACACCACGCCGCCCTCCTCGCCGCCGCTTGGGCGCGGCCGCGCAGAACTCCACGGCCTGGATCGCTGCGCGTGCCAAGAACACGCTGCGCCGACCGCTGTTCATCACCACGGTGAGTGTCCTGACCTTCATTGTGTCGCTCATGGCTCTGGTGGTCGTGCCACGACAGGCGCGCAAGGCTGCTGTCGCGATGCGACCAGCAGCGGCGTTGCGTCCGGACACGGAGCCAACCTTCGCGGCGCTACGGCAAGCGGAGCGCGAGGTGGCAGCCGCGGAGTCCACGCTGGCACGTACCCGCACTGAACTGGCGCAACTCGTAGCGGCAACGGCAGCCGTTGCCCCTACCGACACCGCTCTCGGCGGCGGCCATCTGAGCGCGGGCGTACGGGGCCAGCGTGATTCGCTTGCCGAGCACGTTGCCCTGCTCGGGCGGCTGATCGCTCGTTCGGAGA
>JACMOE010000763.1 GCA_014378185.1 Gemmatimonadaceae bacterium
CACACGACACCCCGCTTCGCGTGAAGCTCGCCGAACTCGGTGAGCCGGCAGCGGCCGGCACCGTGGACATCGCGCCGGACGACAGGCATCTCGGCTGCCACTTGGACGACCGCGGCGAGCTGCGCGTGATCCTCGACGGCTCCGCGGCGGTGGGCGCCTTCCGCCCCTCCGCGTCCTTCCTGTTTCGCTCCACCGGAGACTCGTTGGGGGTGGGCGTGCTCGCCGTGATCCTCACCGGCATGGGCGACGACGGGGTGAGCGGACTCCGCGTGCTCACGGCCCGCGGTGGCCGGGTTCTGGCACAGGACGAAGCGACATCCGTGATCTACGGCATGCCGCGCGAAGCCGTTCGCGCGGGGGTCGTCGATACGACCCTTCCGGTGACGGCGATTGCCCGACGCCTCGTGGACCTCACCTCATGACCGCGCGCGCCGTGAAGATCCTGCTCGTCGAGGACAGCGCCACCCAGGCGGCAGCGCTCGCGATGTTCCTGGAGCAGGAAGGCTTTGCCATCTCCGTGGCACGGCGCGCGGAGCGTGCGCTGGAATTGCTGGAGACCAGCACCGTGGACCTCGTGCTGAGCGACGTGATCATGCCAGGCATGGACGGCTACGAGCTCTGTCACCGCATCAAGGCCAAATGGCCGGATCTGCCCGTGGTGCTCCTGACCAGCCTCACCGATCCCCTCGCCATCGTGCGCGGCCTGGAGTCGGGCGCGGATCACTACGTCACCAAGCCCTACGATCCCGTGGGGCTGCTGGCGCGCGTCAAGGTCGTGCTGGACAACTCCTGCCAGCCCAGGCTGCTGCATCCGCAGCCGTTCACGGTGAACCTCCTCGGCACGGACTTCACCATCACGGCCACCAAGGAGCAGATCCTGGAGCTCCTGGTATCCAGCTACTCCGACCTCATGCGCACGAGCGAGGCGGTGCGTGATGCCGAACGGCGCGCGCGCTTCCTGTCGGAGGCAATGGAGTTGCTCTCATCCTCGCTGGACTCGCATCGCGTTCTGCGCGACCTCGCGCGACTCATCGTGCCACGCATTGCCGACATCTGCGCCGTGGACCTCCTCTGCTCGGATGGACGGTCGCAGCGCGTCGAGATCGCCCATGGATTCACCTCCGTGCCGCAGCCCGACGACGACGCCGTCGGCCCCGCAGAACCGGTAATCTCCGGCATCGTGCAGCGCGCCATCGCCGAGCGCGCGCAGCAGCTTGATCGTCACGCCGACGACGAGGCCCTGAGTGAGGTGGCGCGCGATCCCGCGCTGCTCGAGGAACTCCGCCGCACGGGCCCATACGTGCTCCTCGTGGTTCCGCTCGTTGCACGGCAGCGTGTGCTCGGCTTTCTCCAGTTCCTCAGTGCCGACCTTGCGCGCGCCGCCGCGCCCGAGTCGCTCCTGCTCGCCGAGGACCTCGCTCGGCGCGCGTCCGTTGCGGTGGACAATGCGCTGCTCTACGGCGAGGCACAGCGTGCAACGCGCGCGCGCGACGACGTGCTCGCCATCGTGTCGCACGACCTTCGGAACCCGCTCAACACGATCCAGATGAGCGCAGCGTTTCTGCTGGATGTGCTGGCGGATCCCGACGCGGTGGCGCCACTGGTGCCGCAGCTCCAGCTCATGCTGCGCGCCACGGCGCGCGGTAATGCGCTCATCCAGGACCTCATGGACGTGTCGCGCATCGAGTCGGGTACGCTCGCGGTGGACGCGTCGTTGACCAGCGCGGAGGCGCTGCTCGCGGAAGCGGTTGCCGAGCTCGAGCCGCTCGTCGCCGGAAAGGGCCTGGGCTTCACACACGAGTGGATCGGGCCCGGCGCCGAAGTGCCCGCCGATCGCGGACGCATTGCGCAGGTGTTCTCCAACCTCGTAGGCAACGCCATCAAGTTCACGCCACGTGGCGGCGTGGTGCGCGTGAGCGGGCGCCGCGCGGGCACCATGGTGGAGTTCACGGTGTCGGACACCGGCGCCGGCATTGTGCCGGATCACGTGCCGCATCTGTTCGACCGATTCTGGAAGGCCACCAAGGCCTCGCGCTCAGGCGCCGGCCTGGGATTGTTCATCGTCAAGGGTATCGTGGAAAGTCACGGCGGCACCGTAGAGGTGGAAAGCGAACCGGCGGTGGGTACCCTGTTTCGCTTTACGCTCGCCGGTGCGACGAATCCGGCATGGCGGAGCGACACGGTTTCAGCACCGGGCTGATTCTTGCCTCACGTGGATCGCAGGACTAGCCTTCGAATTGTCCTCTGTACGCTTCCGCACACTCGCGCGCGCTCACATCTCACTCTATCCAAGGTGGCTGAAGGGATGTCGACCGAGGTGCGCAGAGCACGGGACCTGACACGCAGCCTCACAGCGCGGGCCGCGCGCAACGATCCATCGGTGGACGATGACGAGCTTGCCGTGCTCATCGCGTGCGAGCGCGCGTTCGTCGAGCTGTCTCGCAGCCTCGGCGCACCCGGCTTTGGTACTCTCCTGCGCCGCGCAAAGGTCATCACGGAGCGGACGCATCCATTGCTCGGCGGCATGCACCTCGGCGGCCTCGCGCCATACCTGGGCGGTGTTCCGGACCTGGTGCAACTTCACGGCGGCCCAGCCGTCATCGAGGGGCTCGAGGCCATCCTGGACACCATATTCAGCATGCTTGGCGGCCTGATCGGGATCGACATGGTCATCCGTCTAGTCGAGCGCGACCCGCCTCTAGATTCGACACTCGTCGAGGACCCGAAATGACCACCAGGAAGCGAATTATCAAGAAGCGAGTCGCTGTGGCCGCGAGCAACCTCAAGAGCCTGCAGACCGGGGTGCCGGGCTTCGATGCCGTGCTCGGCGGAGGGTTGCCCGAGTTCTCGTTCAACCTCATCGCCGGCAGCCCGGGCACCGGCAAAACGACGCTGGTGCAGCAGATGGTGTTCGCGAACGCCACGATCGAGCGCCCCGCACTCTACTTCACCGTGCTCGGGGAGCCAACGATCAAGATGCTGCGCTACCAGCGGCATTTCGGCTTCTTCGATCCCGCACTGGTTGGCGGCGCCATCCAGTACGTGAATCTCGGCGAGGAAGCCCTGGACGGCGACCTGAGCGTCGTGCTCGCCCGGATCGTCGCCGAGGTGGAGAGGGTGAAACCAGGGTTCGTCGTGGTGGATTCGTTCCGTAGCCTGATGGCGGGGAGAGACGGGCGCGAAGTCGAAGGGTCGCTGCCCATCGAGCATTTCATCCAGCGGCTCGCGCTGCACCTCACTACTTGGGAAGTCACGTCGTTCCTCCTCGGCGAGTACAGCGAGCGCGAACAGCGGAACCCGGTGTTCACCGTGGCCGACGGGGTGTTCTGGCTGTCGCAGGTGACCGACCGCAATTCGGTCGTGCGCAAGGTGCAGGCGGTGAAGATCCGTGGTCAGGCACAGATGCCTGGCCTGCATACCTTCCGCATCACGGACAGCGGACTCCAGATCTTTCCGCGCATCCCCGAGCAGCAGTCGCAACGGCGGCCACAGACCGCGGTGCGGCTGGCCACGGGGGTGCCGGGTCTGGACGAGGTGATGGGGGGAGGCGTGCCGGCGGGCGACGCGGTCATGCTCGCCGGACCCGCGGGCAGTGGCAAGACCACCTTTGCAACGCAGTTCGTCGCCGAGGGGCTGCGCCAGGGCGAAGGGGTGGTGGTCGTGGTGTTCGAGGAATATCCCGAAGAGTACCTGGCGCGAGCCAAGGCCCGCTCCCATGACCTGGAGAAATCCACCGAGGTCGGGCGGCTCAAGATGCTCTATCTCCGCCCCCTGGACCTGTCGGTGGACGAGACGCTCGCCGAAGTCCTCGAGGCCGTGGTGGAGGTTGATGCCACTCGTGTGGTGATCGACTCGCTCTCGGGTTTCGAGGTGGCGCTCGCACCGGCGTTTCGCAAGGACTTTCGCGAGTCGCTGTACCGGCTCGTCGGCGCGCTCACGGCCACCGGCGTCACCATCTTCATGACCACGGAAATCGTCGGGAGTTATCCTGCTGGGCGCTTCACCACGGAGAAGGTGTCGTTCATCACGGACGACATCATCGTGCAGCGGTTCGTCGAGATCGACGGAGAGCTGCGAACCGTGCTGGCCATCCACAAGATGCGTGGCAGCAAGCACAGCAGGGAGTTCCTCACCTATTCGATCACGGACCAGGGCGCTGTGGTGGGGCCGCCCTTGCGGCATTACAAGGGCATCACCACGGGCGTGCTGGAGTTGATGCCACCCTCCGGGCCGCCGGGGTACGTCGGCCTCACCGACCACGAATCGCACTTGCTCGAGACCCTCGTGCACATCGGGTCGTCGTCACGTGCGATGCTGTCCGAGCGTGCGGGCGTGCCCTTGCCGGAAGCCAAGCGCATACTTCAGCGACTCGAGTTGCTCGGCTACGCCGTCGCGGATCCCGCCGGCAACTGGACACCGCTCGCGAAACCGGCCTGGTAGACGCCGATGCGCCCGCGGTACGTGCTTCCCCTCCCGCCGATGGCGGCGTGATCGCGCCGAGTGTGGCGAGCTCCGGTACGCTGGGCTCAATTGACCAGCATCTCGAGCGGCTTGCGGCACCAATGGCACTGACGCGCGGTGCGGACCACACGCTCGTGTTCGCGAACGCCGCCTTCCGCGATCTTCTCGGCGCGCCGGCCGGGATTGCGCTGGGGGCGCCACTTGCCGATTGCCTGCGATCCGAGAACACCAGCGCGTTGGCTGCGCTGCTCAACCAGGCGTTCCG
>JACMOE010000764.1 GCA_014378185.1 Gemmatimonadaceae bacterium
ATGCCGACCGCTATCAGCCGGACGCACGGTTCACGCGCTTGCTGGACAGCATTCGTGCTCCGTTCCGCGATACGCTCGATGCAGTAATCGCCACGGCGACGGATCGCATCGGGCGTCATTACAAGTCCGAGAGTCCAGTTGATGTGCTCGCGGCGGAGATACTTCGCCAGTATGGGCACGCTGATGCAGCATTCCTGCCCGGGCTTGGATTCGGCGTCACGATGCAACCGGGCCCTGTCACACGTGAGATGCTGGTGGGCATGTTCCCGCACCCCACCAGTGTGATCCGCGAGCAGCTCACCGGCATGCAGATTCTCGAGGTGCTGGAACAGAGCGCCACCAACCTGCGGCCGCCAGACGACATGAATCGGGTGGGCGGCCTTGTGCAAACGGCTGGCATGCGGTGGACCGTGGACCTCACCAGGCCCATCGGAAGGCGAATTAGTGGCGTCGTCATTCGTGACGCGCCACTGGAGCCCGCGCGCGCGTATGTCGTGATGACGAACGGCGGCCTGTTGCAGGGAACGCATCGCTATGCCACCTTCGGTCGTGGCGCTGGTATCGTGCGCGATGCCAAGTCGTTTGCCCTGGTGCTTGAAGAGGGTGTGCGCGCCATGCACACCGTCCGCGCGCCAGCATTGGGTGCCGTCACGCTAGTGAAATGATTGTCGTCCTGAGCGATGCGAGGGACCTGCTGTTTCATCCCGTGCCACACGAACCTGTGAACCAGCTTACAAAACCAACGTTGCGACCACTCTGTGTCCTGGCGGCGCTCCTGTCTGCCGCGGCGTGCAATCCAACCCCCGCCGCGAAGCCCGTTGCCGCGGCCGCGTCCGCAAACCACGCGGCCACGGGCCCATTGGACTACACTCCGCCGCCCGACTCGCTCATCCCGCACGACGAGATGGGCAACTCCATCCGGCGCGGCCTTGCCCTTGTCACGCATACCACGGACAGCCTGCCTGCCTTCGCGCCCGGCAACATTCAGTGCACCAGCTGTCACATCGACGGCGGCCGTCGGCGCGACGCCGCGGGACTCATGGGCGTGTACGCTCGCTTCCCGAAATTCATGGACCGCTCTGGCGCCGTGATCCCCCTCGAGGATCGCGTCAATTACTGCTTCACGCGCAGCCTTGGCGGCAGCAAGCTGCCCACTGATAGCCGAGAGATGCAGGACATCGTCGCGTACCTCGCGTACATCTCCACTGGTGTTCCGGTGGGGCGTCACGTGATAGGCGAGTCCATGCCGAAGATGTCGAAGCTCGCGGGCGACACCGCGCGAGGCGCCGCACTGTTCGCGACCACCTGTGTCATGTGCCACGGCGCAGAGGGGCAGGGCAATCCTCCCGCGTTCCCCGCGTTGTGGGGGCCGAAGTCATTCAGCATCGGCGCGTCGATGGCGCGCGAGGAGCGCGCGGCCACGTTCATCCGGCACTTCATGCCGCAGAACAATCCGGGTTCGCTCACTGACCAGCAGGCCTGGGACGTGGCCGCATACGTGGACTCGCACCTGCGGCCAGACTCGCCGGGCAAGCACGACGACTGGCCGAATGGTGGCGCGCCGGCTGACGTGCCGTACGATACGAAGGGACACGTCGCGTACCGTCCTCCCGTTGGCACGCTGTTCTCGCGCGCCAATCCGTCGGCGGGCATTGTGCCGCCACCAGCGTCGGTGATCAGGAGTGCGACCGCGGTTCATTCGACGAAGGGAGCACGGTGAATCCGATGATCGAGAAGCCGGTTGTTCCCGTCGATCCCACCGGAGACGACCAGGCTGATGCGCGAATCTCTCGGCGCCGCGCCATCGGCGTCGCCGCTGGTGTCGTCGGAAGCGCGGTGGTTGCAAGCCGGGTATCCGTGCTGGCACAACAGGTGGAGCCTGCGCCCGTTGCCGCGCCGGGAGCCGTCGCGCCGTCAGGTGCGC
>JACMOE010000765.1 GCA_014378185.1 Gemmatimonadaceae bacterium
ACCCACTCCAGCGCGCGCGTTGGGTGCAGCACGCACTTGCCGTCGACGATTTCGGCGTCCTGCTTGAACGCCTCGCATCCCACGCAGTACCAGCCCTCGTAGGCCTTCTCGTAGAAATCATCAGGGTTCCGCTCGATGATGCGCTCGATCAGGGCCTGGACTCCTGCGCGGTGCATCGCATCGGTCGTGCGGATGAACTGGTCGTTCGAGATCCCGAGCCGCCGCCACATCGCGGAAAACGACTCGGCCAGCGAATCGACCAGTGCCTGCGGCGTGATGCCCTGCTGCGCCGCGGTCTGCTCGACCTTCTGACCGTGCTCGTCCATCCCGATGAGGAAATGGACGTCGTCTCCGCGCAGGCGACGGTAGCGAGCGATCGCATCGGCCCCGATCTTCTCGTACGCATGCCCGATGTGCGGATCGCCGTTCGCGTAGTCGATCGCCGTCGTGAGGAAGTACTGGCTCAATTACGCTCCACTGGGGTCGTTGCCCCCGTTGCTGGTGCCACTGCCGCCGCTGGGTCGATTGCGACGTCCGCCCCGGCGACCGCGTCGGCGTTGCGCGCGACGCTCACCCTCGGCGACTGACTCCGCGGCTGACGAGGCTGCGGTGTCCTCCGCTATGGTCGGCACCTCCGGCGTTACGGGCGGCACCGCCGCCAACGGTACAGGATCCAATTCCACCGGAAGCACCTGCACGCGCACGGGAACACTCACGCGCGGCATCATGGTCTCGCGGGAATCGCGCGGAGGCCGGATCTGCCGGGTCTCGCGCTTCGGCAGCAACGACACCAGCTCATCGGCCAGCAGCACCTCGTGCTCCGCCGTGTCGTCCATCTCGCGATGATCCACCACGGCGCGCTCTCCCAGCACATCCTGCGCGGCGGTCAGGAGGGCGGCGGCCAGCGGATCGCCGGCGCCCGCCATCTCGTCACGCAATTCGACCAGGGGAATCGACCGGATCTCGCCGTCCACGCCCCGCAACGTCACGCGCTCGCGGAAGATGTCATTCGCCACCACCTTCTCCTCGCCACGCGAGGTCCGGATCGTCTTCAGCTCCTTGGGATACTTCCGGCGGCTCTGCACATAGAAATCGTGCTCGTACCGCAGGCAGCACATCAGGCGCCCACACGCGCCGGAAATCTGCGACGGATTCAGCGACAGGCGCTGGTCCTTCGCCACGCCGAGGTTGACGGGACGCAACTCGGGCAGCCAGGAAGCCGAGCAGTACTGCCGGCCGCACCGGCCGATGCCGTCAAGTCGCTTGGCCTCGTCGCGTACGCCGATCTGCTTGAGTTCGATCCGCGCACGGAACATGGATGCCAACTCGCGCACCAGCGTACGGAAGTCGACGCGCTTCTCCGCCGTGAAATAGAACGTGAGCTTCTTGCGATCCCACTGCCACTCGGCATCGGTCAGCTTCATGACCAGGGCATTCGCCTTCACGCGCTCCATCGCCTTGCGGCGTGCGTCGTCATCGCTGCGGCGCAATTCCTCGTGACGCAGCACCTCGTCGCGCGTTGCCAGCCGCTTGACGACACGCGTGGGCGGGACGCCGAACAAGCCATGCGGCGCCTTGGCCGAACGGTGCTCGGCCTCCGCGCCCACGGCGTGCACGCGGCCGAGGTCCTCCCCCCGGTCCGCGTCCACGATCACCGCCGCCTGGCGCGGTGGAAGCTCGTCGGACTCCCAGAGAAAGAACTCCTTCCGGTTTCCCTTGAATGCGATCTCGATCAGGTGCGGCACGTCTACTCCAGGTACTGCCCCATCCGCATGAATTTCTCACGCCGACGACGCACCAGCTTATCGGGTTTCAGGCGGCCCAGTTCGTCCAGCTGCTTGATCAACGTTTCCCGGACGGCCTTGGCCGTCACGACGTGATCCGCGTGGGCCCCGCCCGGCGGTTCGGAGATGATCTCGTCGATCACCTTCAGGTCAAACAGGTCCGGCGCCGTGATCCGCAGTGCCGTGGCTGCACGCTCGCGCATCTCGGGGCTCTTGCCGTCCTTCCAGAGGATTGCCGCGCACCCCTCCACCGTGATCACGGAATACACGGAGTTCTCCAGCATGTTCACCCGGTCGGCAACGCCGAGCGCGAGTACGCCGCCCGAGCCGCCTTCGCCAATGACGGTCGCGATGATCGGCGTTTCCAGCGGGCTC
>JACMOE010000766.1 GCA_014378185.1 Gemmatimonadaceae bacterium
CGCGACCGTCCGGGCCCGGAGAGGTGATAGACGGGACGCGCATTGCGCGCCTCGGGGGTCTTGGCCCTGTTGTACCAGCCGGTGATGATGGAGCGCAGTGAGTACGGATCCACCGCGAACACCATGAACACGTGCACGACGGAGAGCAGCAGCAACAAGGCCATGGCAGCAAAGTGGACGAATCGTGCCCACTTGTAGTTGACGAACAGGACGGTGACGAAACCGAGCGTAACGGGTTTCCAGATGGCGATGCCGCTGAGTACAATGATGACGCCGAGCACCGGCATGGCGAAGTACGCGCTCTTCTGGAGTGCGTTGTGCTTGCCCTGAGCAGGGTGGTCGCGACGCACGAAGAGATAGAACTTGATCATTTCCACCGCGTCGCGAACGTCGCCACGCCGTGGCGCAATGTCGCGCCATTCGCCGTGCACGAAGAGGAAACCCAGGTAGAGCAGCGCATTGGCCACGAGGAGCCACATCATGGCGAAGTGCCAGTGCCGCGCACCCCCCAGCCAGCCACCAAAGGTGAGCCAGTCCGGGATGCTGTGCCCTTCCCACGGGTTGAGGGCGAAGTGCTCGCCCGGTCGCGCAAAGGCGGGATGCGCGTTGAAGATGCGCATGCCCCTGCCTGCCATGACGACGATGGCCACCACGTTCACCCAGTGGGTGAGCCGGATGACCCAGTGATTGCGCTTGACGAGATCCGCCATGGACTAATGGTCTCCGCAAATGATGTTCGCGTCGTGCTCAACGAGGAGCCTGGTCACGATCGTGTCCTGCTCCTCGTATCGCCCTTCGCCACAATGGTGGAAGCGCATCTTGCCCGCTACCGTTCCGTACAGCCTACTTGGCGCCCATCACGACGGTGACATGGCGCCGCACGCCGTCATCTTCAAGCACGATAGCCAGGTCCGGGCAGGCTACGCCATCCACGGTAACGGACGCGACACCCGTCGACACATGGTGCGGATTCTCGACCACGATGCTGTAGGTGGTCGCACCGTGCCGGTAATCGATGCCGTACCGCTCCCAGGCCTTCGGTATGCACGGTGCGAGAGTGAGGCGGTCACCCCGCTTGGTGAATCCGAGAATTGCCTCGACGGCCGCCCGATAGCTCCAGCTCGCCGAGCCGGTGTACCAGGTCCATCCCCCGCGCCCCACGTGTCCCGGCGCATCGTAGACATCCGCGGCGATCACATACGGCTCCACGTTGTACCGCTCGGCGTCCTTGCGGGTGCGCGCGTGCGTGAGTGGATTGAGCAGGTCGTAGAGATGAAAGGCGAGATCACCATCGCCGAGACCCGCGGCGGCGAGCACCGTCCACAGCGCCGCGTGGGTGTACTGTGCCCCGTTCTCGCGCACGCCCGGCAGGTAGCCCTTGATGTAGCCCGGATCGTGCTCCGTGGTGTCGAATGGCGGCGTGAGCAACAGGATCATGCGATCGTCCTCGCGCACGAGTCGCTCGCTCACCGAGCGCATGGCCGTGCGTGCCCGTTCGGGCTCGCCGGCCTCGGACAGCACGGCCCAGCTCTGCGCAATGGAATCGATCTGGGCTTCCTTCTCCTGCGCCGAACCGAGGGGACTGCCGTCGTCGAAGTACGCTCGGCGATACCACGCGCCATCCCACGCGGTGCGCTCCACAGCGGCCGCGTAGGCGTCGGCGCGGAGGCGACAGCGGTCCACCACGGCCGCATCTCCGCGCAGTTCGGCATGATGCGCAAACCGGCGCAACGTCGCGACGAGGAACCATGCGAGCCACACGCTCTCGCCCCTGCCCTCGACGCCCACTCGGCTCATGCCATCGTTCCAGTCGCCCGAGCCCATGAGGGGCAGGCCGTGCTCGCCCTGCGTGCAGGCACGATCGAGCGCCCGCACACAGTGCTCGTAGAGCGTACCAAGCGTGTCGCTCACGATGGGGCGGTCGTACACCTCATGCTCGTACGGCTCCAGGGCGCGCATCTCGAGATACGGCGCGAGCTCATCCCACACGTGCACGTCGCCGCTCACCTTCACGTAGTGGTCCGCCACGAACGGCAACCACGCGAGGTCGTCGGAGATCCGCGTGCGCACACCGCGGCCGCTGGGCTCGTGCCACCAGTGCTGTACGTCGCCTTCCTTGAACTGGCGTCCCGCTGCCCGCAGCAGGTGCGCGCGCGTCACGGATGGCTCGGCATACACGAACGCCATGCCGTCCTGCAACTGGTCGCGAAAGCCGAATGCGCCACTGGACTGATAGATGGCCGAGCGC
>JACMOE010000767.1 GCA_014378185.1 Gemmatimonadaceae bacterium
CGCCATGCTGTCGATCTCCGCCGTTCGCGCGCGCGCGATCTCGGCCTCTCGGCGCTGCCGCTCCAGCAGCTCCGCGGCGACGATGCCGGTGACGAGAAAGGCGGCGAGGACGATCCAGTCGGCCGGATCGGCGACGACGAGGGTGTTGTAGGGCGGCAGGAAGCCGACGTCGAACACGACGAAGGTTGCGACGGCGATGGTGATGCCGAGCGCGCGGCCGCCCGCGGCGCTGGCACCGAGCACGACGAGCAGGAAGAGGAGCGCAACCTGTGCCTTGTCGAGGCGTCCGCGCACGAGGATGAGCACCGTCGCGACGCACGCGAGTGTGGCGAGCCACGTGATCCAGGCGCGAAAACGCGGTGAGTTCACGCGCAACTACAGCTCGAACCGATAGCCAACGGCGGGCTCGGTGCGGATGAGCGCGGGCCGCACCGGATCGCGCTCGAGCTTTCGCCGGAGCTGGCCGACATAGACGCGGAGATACTGCTGCGCATCTCCCTCTGCCTGTCCCCACACGGCGCTGAAGAGCTGGCGGTGGGTCATCGTCTTGCCGCGATGGGTGAGCAATGCGCGCAGCAGCCCCCACTCGGTGGGGGTGAGATGCACCTCGGCGCCGGCACGATGGACCGTGCGTCGCGCCAGGTGGATGTCGAGGTCCCCCGACGTGATGTGCTCCTCGGCGGGCGAAGACGCAGCCGCACGACGCAGGAGGGCGCGCACGCGAGCCTGCAGTTCCAGCGTGCCGAATGGCTTGGTCAGGTAATCGTCGGCGCCCGCGTCGAGGAGCTGAGCCTTCTCCTGTTCCGTGTGCCGCGCGGAGAGGATGAGGATTGGCGCCGAGGTGAAGGCGCGCAGGTCGCGGCAGACCTCCAGGCCGTCACGATCGGGAAGGCTGAGGTCGAGCACGATCAGGCTCGGCACCTCCGAGGCCGCAATGTCCATGGCCTCTCGCGCCGTGCCCGCCTCGACCACCCGCGCGGCAATGACGGCCACGGCGTTGCGCACGACGCGCCGGATCTGAGGCTCGTCGTCCACCACGAGAATGCAACCTGTCAGCCGCCCCGCGTCGTCGGTGGCCATGCGCAAAGCTAGCGGATGCTGATGACGAAGCCACCCTTGTGAAACTCTTGTGCGGACGACCACGAGTTCTTGTGCGAACGGTGCACGGGTACTGGTAAGGTTCGGGTATGGATACAGAATCGGTTGAACTCGCAGGTCGTGGCGCGCCTCGCGCCCGACGCCGCAGGGGCACCCTGGCGCTACTGGCGTCGGTGACCGTGCTGTCGATCGCCGCATGCGAGGGCAGTAATCGACCGCCGGACGCGGTGCTCGAGTCGGCGGTAGCGCACCGCCTCGCCGGAAGCTGGGTGATACGTCTCGAGGTAGATCCCGGGTCGATGAGCTCCGCTCCACGCACTGGCGGCGTGACCGGGACCGTGGCCTTCGTGGTGGACCGTCGCGGACGCACTACCACCACGATGCTCTCCACCCCCACGCACGAGGGGGTGTTCGACGTGGATTTCACGCCCTTCGGCTGGCCTTCGCAGCCCAGCGACGAGGCCCCCTCTGCCGCGGCGCGAGTGCAGTTGCCGGACTCCGTCTACATCGTGTTCGAACGTGGGGAGGGCAATCTTGCGATTCGTCTGTGGGGCCAATCGCGCCAGGACGCCGTGACCGGCATCTGGCGCGCCGAGGGATCTCGGAGCGGGGGCGCATCCGGCCGCTTCACGATGACGCGTGACGCGTCGACTTCCGCGCCGTGACAAAAATGGTGATCCGCATGCTTCGCACCACCATCGCCGCGCTCGTCACGCTCATCGCGCCCGAGCTGGTGCACGCGCAGGCGCCTTCCGCTGCCGACACCACGCCCAGGATCAGTATCGGCGGATTCGTGGATGGCTACTTCGCCTTCGACTTCAATCGGCCACCGAACTCCGACCGCGCCTTCACGACGCAACCCGCGCGGCACAATGAGTTCAATGTGAACCTCGCGTTCGTGGAAGCCAGGCTCGACGCACCTCGCGTGCGCGGCCGCTTCGCGCTGCAGACAGGGACCTCCGTGCAGTCGAACTACGCGGGCGAGCCGCGCAACGGGACCGTCAGCGGTCCCGACCTGGCGCGGCTGATCCAGGAGGCGTTCGCCGGCGTGAAGATCGCCGACAACGTGTGGATAGACGGAGGCATCTTCCTTTCGCACATCGGATTGGAAGGATTCATCTCACGAGACAATCTGGCGTATACTCGGTCGCTCGTCGCTGACTATAGTCCATACTACGAGAGCGGAGTCCGGCTGGCCTGGGTGCCGACACCACGCGTTACGGCGGTGATCCACGTGGTGAACGGGTGGCAGAACATCTCCGAGACGAACTCCGCGAAGTCAGGCGGCGTGCGCGTGGACTACGCCGCCTCTCCGACGACGACCTTCACCTACTACAACTACGTAGGCGACGAAGGCGCGGACAGCGCTCGTCACAGGCAGGTGCGCTTCTACAACGGGGCAGGACTGAAGGCGACGTTCACGCCGGCGCTTCTCGTGCTCGCCGAGTTCGACTACGGCACGCAGGGTCGCGCGAGCGGGAGCGGCAACACGAGCTGGTACGGCGGGATGCTCACTGGGCGCTATCAAGCGACGCCAATGGCCGCTATCGTGGGGCGCGTCGAGCGCTACGCCGACACGGACCAGACCATCGTGATCACCGGTCAACAGGATGGCTTGCGCGCGAACGGGCTGTCGCTGGGCGTCGACATCGCGCCGCAGGCGCGAATGCTGTGGCGCACCGAAATCCGCGGGCTTCAAGCAGCGCGAGCGGTGTTCCCGACGCACGACGGTCGTTCTGCGAAGAGCGACGCATTCGTCGTCTCATCGCTCGCGCTCACCTTCTAGCAACCGCGCAAGTCGATGATGCGCAGCGCCTCGCGCACGCAGCGCTCGGCGAGATCGACCTTCACGCCCGCGCGTTCCCGTCGGCGCGCTGGTGCGCGGTCATGTCGTGCATGACGCGACCGAGAATGCGCGAACGCACCCACCGTGGCAGCGGCGCGAGTGACCAGGTGAGCAGCTTCGACAG
>JACMOE010000768.1 GCA_014378185.1 Gemmatimonadaceae bacterium
CGGCAACCGCATCGTTCTCTTGATCGATAAAGACGTTGACGGGGTCGAGTACGTCAGTGGCGCCTTTGGGCCGTACGACATTGGCAACCTCAGCAAGGTCAGCAACGCCCCGCTTGGGGACGGCTCAACGTTAATGATCGTAGCCATCAAACCGCGGGACATGGACACACTACCCGGTGAAATCTTGTTCGAAAGAACGGATCTGGGATTCAAAACCCGATACCTCTCTAATCGTTTTGGAGAATGGAATGACGACGCGAAACGGGTGGCGCGCTGCGGCGCTGGTCACGGTGGGAATGGTGGTGATGGCGTGCGGCGGCGGCTCGGGCGCGGACAAGCCTGCTGCCGGTGCCGGCGCCGCGGGCGGCACGGCGGCGGCGGGCGACAAGATCGTCATCGCACTCATCGCCAAGAGCTCGACGAACGCCGTCTTCCTCGCCGCGCGTACGGGAGCGGAAGCGGCCGCGAAGGAGCTGTCGAAGACGAGCAACGTGCCCGTCGAGATCATGTGGCTCACGCCGCCGCAGGAGGACGGTGAGGTGCAGGCGCAGCGCATTCGCCAGGCCGTGAACGATGGCGCCAGCGCCGTCCTCCTGTCCGCATCCGATGCGGGCAAGGTCACGGGGGCGATCAACGATGCGGTGGACCGGGGCGTGCCGGTGATGATGTTCGACAGCGACGCACCAAAGTCCAAGCGCTTCGCGTTCTACGGCGTGGATGACCACAAGACCGGGGTCACCACGATGTCCGAGCTTGCGAAGCAGCTTGGCGGAAAGGGAAAAGTGGCCATCCTCGCCGGCAACCAGAACGCCCCCAACCTCCAGATGCGCGTCCAGGGGGTGAAGGACGAGGCGAAGAAGTATCCGGGCATCACCATCGTCGGCACGTTCAATCACATCGAGACGGCCCAGGATGCCGCGGCCGAAGTCATTCGCGCGAACAACGCCTATCCGGAGATCACCGGGTGGGCGATGATCGGCGGCTGGCCACTCTTCACGCAGTCACTGTTGACCGACCTCGATCCCGCCAAACAGAAGGTCGTGTCGGTGGACGCGCTCCCCGATGAGCTCGCGTACATCGAAAAGGGCATCGTCCCGGTGCTGCTCGCGCAGCCTGTGTACATGTGGGGCGACGTCGGCGTCCGCACCATCTTCGCCAAGGTGCACGACAAGAAGGATCCGCCGCAGGCGATCATTCCCATGGAGCTGGTTCGCGTTTCGAAGGACAATCTCGGCACGTGGGCGCGCCAGCTACGCGACTGGGGCTTTACGACTGTCAATCCCGCGTACCTCGCACTCAAGCAGTAACCGTCCGTGCACACGCCCGCCGTTCGATTCGAGGGAGTAAGCAAGCGCTTTCCCGGCGTACAGGCGCTCACCGGCGTGTCGCTCGACGTCGCCGAGGGATCGTGCCACGCCCTGTGTGGCGAGAATGGAGCGGGCAAGAGCACCCTCGGAAAGATTCTCGCGGGGCTCCAGTCGCCCGACGAGGGCCGATTATTCGTGTTCGGACAGGAGGTGCACTTGGCCAGCCCGCACGACGCGATCGCGGCGGGCATCGCCATGGTGCACCAGGAGCTGGCGTTCTGCGAGAACATGTCCATCGCCGAGAACCTCTGCCTGGCCGACATGCCGCGCCGGCGCGGGCTTGTGGACTTTCGGGAAATGGAACGGCGTGCGACAGCGCTGCTCGCCGAAACGGGCACGGTACTCGACGTGCGCGGCAGGCTGGGTGAACTCTCCATCGGCAATCGACAGATGGTGCAGATCGCGGCGGCTGTCGGTGGCGGCGCACGCATCATCGTGTTCGACGAGCCCACCAGCAGCCTCAGTCAGGCCGAAGCCGATCGGCTGTACGCGCTGCTCGCGCGGCTCACTGGGCGAGGCGTCACGTGCATCTTCGTCTCGCACCGCATGCCCGAGATCTTCGCGCCCTGTGATACCGTGAGTGTGCTGCGCGACGGCGCGCATGTCGCCACGCGGGCAACAGCCGATCTCCGCGAGGCCGACCTGGTCGAGATGATGATCGGGCGGCCCCTCGCAGAGTACATCCCCGTGCCGCGCGACGCCGTGCAGGGTGCGGAGGTGCTGCGCGTGGAGCACCTCACCGTACCCGGACATTTTCACGATGTGTCGTTCACGCTTCATGCGGGCGAGGTAATCGGCCTCGCAGGGCTGATGGGAGCCGGCCGGTCGGAGCTTGCCTGCGCGCTGTTCGGACTCGATGTGGTCACCGCTGGCGAGATCTACGTGAACGGAGTGCGCGTGCGCATCGACGATCCTCGACAGGCCATCCACTACGGCATCGGCTTCGTCCCGGAAGACCGCAAGCGGCAGGGTCTGGTGCTTTCGGAAAGCGCCCTGCGCAACACGTCGCTGCCCACGTTGGACCTGCTATCGCGGTTCGGCTGGATCGATCGGCCGCGCGAACGGCACCAGGCAACCGCGCTGTTCGATCAGCTTCGCGTACGCACTCCCGGGCTCGACGCGGTGGTCGCCGGCCTGTCGGGTGGAAATCAGCAGAAGGTGGTGCTGGCCAAGTGGCTCGCCGCGAATCCGCGTATCCTCATCCTGGACGAGCCCACGCGCGGCGTTGACGTCGGCGCCAAGGCCGAGATCCACGCGCTCATCGGCCAGCTGGCGGCCCGGGGCACGGCCATCTTCGTCATCTCGAGTGAACTACCAGAGGTTCTTCGGCTGTCCACCCGCATCCTCGTGTTGCGCGAAGGCAGGCTCGTGGGCGAGGTGCGGCGCGAGCACGCGTCACAGGAAACGCTGCTCAGGATGATGGCTGGCCTGGGCGATCACCGGAGTACGTGAGCCTGAGCGGGCGCGTAAGCCTCCAGCGATCAGCCAATCAGAGCGCGAGCTCTGGCACGAGCTCCAGCGCGAGCTCGAATTGCTCAAGGCTGGAGGCTGCATGCTCACGCTCCTTGCTCAGGAATCCAGCATCTTGTCCATGGACTTCCAGTTCACGGCACTAATGCTGCTTCACGGCAAGCCCTGCCTGCCCACGCGCCTCGGCACGTACCGTCATGCCGTCTCGTGTCACGAACAACCCCACCACGGCAAGTGAATCCACGCTCCCCGAGAGCGTGACCGCGTCACCGATGCGGCGATTCAACCCCTCCAGCAACAAGGCTTTCCCGCGTGCGAGCACGGGTGCGATGGGAATGCGCGCGCGCTTCCGAAGTTCGGCGCGCACGGCGCCGGAGCGTAACCACGAGTAGCTCTTGAGGAGTGGGTTGCTCGACTGCAGGTCGAAGTCGAGGTCGGGCACGGTGATGGTGCCGTCCACATGGTTCACCGCTGGCGTGCCCACCAGTTCGATCGTGCCCGTCACGTCACCGGTGAATGCCGCCGACAAGCCAAGCTTGCCGCCGGCCTTGGGCAGCACGGTCACGCGTGCGACGCGCACCGGATGTCCGGACACGTTGAACGTCTTGTTGCCGAACGCCGAGCCGAGCTCACGCGACGCGGTGCCATAGTCCACCACGCCGTCCATCACGATGTGATAGCCGTCGCCTGTGCTGGTGTCGCGCGCGAGCGCGGGCAGGGTGCGGGACAGCATGACCGGCTCCGCTGATCCGGTGATGATGGCGGGATGCGCATCGAGGCGCACGGGCACAACCAGCGTGCGACTGTGGCCCCGCACGTGTCCCATGCTCAGCTGCTCGGGGCCCAGCGTGAGCCAGATGCCATCGGCCAGCTTGATGGGCCGCGCCAGCATCTGCCACCACTCCGTCACCTGTTTCGTCAGGTCTATCGACCCTACCTTTTCGTCGATGCTGGTGAGCCGGTCCGCGAGTGCGCCGCGCGCCGCACCCACGACCTGCTCCGTGACATCCTTGTGCAGGATGCTTACATCGCAGTGATCGCGTGGTTCGGTTGAGGCGGGCGCGACGGTCACGATCCGCGCCTTCGACGCCAGGTGCCAGTGCGTGGTGAGGGTGAGCGGCGTCGCAAGCTCCACCACCAGGCGCGGTCGCTCCGCGCCCTGGCCGCAGCCGGCGCTGATCGTCGGGCCGATGGGCGGCTTGATGAAGCCGCGCGCCTGGTACGAGATGGTCGCGCGCAGGTGGAGCAGGTTGCCATCGGCGAAGGCGGTGAACGGGCCCCGCACCGCCTGGAAGGCATAGTGGCGGCGGTCGTTGTCGCCAATCTGCTTGACACTGTCCATCGACCCGAACCGCGTGGGGACGACGTGCTCCACCAGCCCCATGACGGCCGTGATGTCGTACGCCAGCGGCACGCTCAGTCGCGATGCCTGCGCGCGGGAGGGTGCCGGCGCGGACATGTCCGGCGGCACGGGCACGGTTGGCGGGGCTTCGCGCGTGCAGGCCATGCCCAGCACGGTTGTGCCCAGCAACGTCATGCCCCGACAGATTGCGCTCCATTTCGCGGCCACCGACATCTCCCAGATTCGAAGGGGCACGCGCCCGGATCCTGCATTCGAAGTCGCCATGCAAGGAATTGAACTTCCTCACAAGGCACGAAGCACGCCGCCACTGCGCGGGGGTGCTGGCCTGCCCGCGGCCGGCTCGCCTCCGGGCACGACTAGTGACATCGTGATCGCCAGCGTGATGGTGCCAGCGACACTCGTGGTGTTCGCGATCCTTGGCGAATTCGTGGGGCGTGGCGAGACCACGGTATTCGACGACCACGTTCGTCTATTGGTGCTTGCGCATCGGCCCGCGCTCCTCCTCGCGGCATTTCGCTGGATCACCACCGCCGGTTCAGTGACGCCGATGGTCGTCTACGCTGTTGTAATCGCCCTGCTCTTTGCCCATCGCGGACGCGTGCTCGTTGCGGTCACGCTCCTCGTGGCCCCCGCGGGCGCCGTCGTGGCCTACCTCGGACTCAAGAACGTCTTCGCGCGCAACCGGCCTTCCGGCATCGGCAATGTCATCGAGGGCACGTACTCCTTTCCCTCCGCTCACGCAACCACGTCAGCTGCGGTCTGCTGTACGCTCGCCTACATCTGCTGGCGCGAGCGCCTCCTGCGCGGCCCGGCCGGGACCGTGCTCGGCGTCGGCGCACCTGTGTTCATTGGCGGCAGCAGGGTCTTCCTCGACGTGCACTGGGCCACCGACGTACTCGGCGGATGGGTGGCCGGGCTTTGCATCGCTTCGCTCGCGGGCTTGCTTTACCAGCTCATTCGCCGCATCGAGGCCCGGCGCCCATTCAACGAGGTCCGCACGTGATCGTACCGTGTCGCACTCACGCACGCGCAACCGGCGCAAGGAAAGTCCTTCGCGCCGTCACGGTCATAGGGCTGCTGGTCACTGTCGCCGCGGCACCTGCCGTCCGCGCACAAGCACCAGACGTGCAAGGCTCGTCCTCCGGTGTGCTGCTCACGGGTCGCGACCTCGCCCTGCTCGGCGCCGCAACTCTTGGCTCTGCCGCGCTGACGCGACTCGACGCGCGCGTGGCAAACGCGCTGTACGACTCGCTGTTCCAGGTCAATCATCCGGGCATCACGTCGGCGGCCAACCGTGCCAGCCTGATGACGGAAACTCTCCTGATGCTCACCGGCGGCACGGTGTGGGGCATCGCGCGCCTGCGGCACGATGACGGCACCGCCGACGTGGCGCTGCATACCACGGAAGCCATCGCCTCCACCGCGATGATCATCCAGGTCATCCGCGGCGCGCTGGGGCGTGGGCGGCCCTACGTGGTGAACGAAGTGGGCGAGAAGCGCAACGGCGATCCCTACGAGTTCCAGTTTCTCCATGGCTTCACCAGCTACAATTACCGCTCGTGGCCCTCGATGCACGCCATGGCCAATTTCGCGGCCGCGTCCGCACTGTCCGCCGAGATGCGGCAGCGGAACACCCCCAACCGCGCAATCATTTCCCCGGTGCTGTATCTCGGTGCCACCCTGCCGTCGTTGGCCAGGATGTATCTCGACGAACACTGGGTGAGTGACATCGCCATGGGGGCCTTCCTCGGCGTCTTCGCGGGCCAGAAGGCAGTGAACTACAGTCACGACCATCCAGGCAACATCGTGGACCGCAAACTCCTGCGGCCCGCCGTGCGGGCGACGTTCACGCACGATGCCCGCGGATTGTCCTTCGCAATTACGCCGTACTGACACGTAGGGTACCGCGAGAGCACCGTGTCTGTTGCATGGAAGCTGGCGCAGCGACCGTTTCGCTGCGAGGCGTCCGGAGGAAGTAGTGACAGGGGTCGGTCGGCCACGTTCCGGTGGGGGGCGTGGACGGTCGGCTCTTGTCGTTGCCGTCATGCCGCCCACTCGACTGGCCGTTCGCGTCACATGCTACCAGCCACCGCCTTCCGGAAGCCACGGGGCGAGGTGCTCCCGCATCTGCTTCAGGGCGCGGCCCATGCGCGCCTCCACGCTCTTCACGGAAATGCCGAGCAGCTCGGCAATTTCACTGTACGTGAGCCCGCGCGTCCGGCTCATTTCGAACACCTCGCGCTGTGGCTCGGAAAGCGCCGACAGCGCCTGCGCTACCGCGGACTCCAGTTCTCCCGTGATGACGCCCGAGTCGGACGCAGGCGACGCGGACGGACCCTTGACGAACACTTCGCCGCGCTGCGCGGTCCGCGCCTGGCGCAGCCAATTCAGCGCACGATTGCGCGCCGCGGAATGCAGGTACGCGCGCACCGGTCCGGTGAGCATGAGTGATTCCCGCCGCCGCCACAGTTCCAGCATGACGTCCTGCGCAATCTCCTCGGCCAAGGCGCGTTCACCGAGCAGCCGTACCGCGCTCACGACGATCCCCGGATAGTGCTCCCGAAAGATCGTCGAGTAAGCGTCATCATCGCCGTCGCGCAATCGCGAAAGGAGTTCCGATTCGTTCACGGAGGGTGTATCGTTGGGTCAACGGGGCTGCGCCGAGGCATAATGTAACGTGCGCGGGTGTTGGCACGGGCGTCGCGGCGCTTGCCATGGGTCATGGAGTCGCGCCCGCATGGGGTAGGTCTTTACCAGGGTGTCTGAGTACCATGACCCACCAGGATCGTTCCACAAGCAGCGCGACCGGCCCCGACTGGGATGCGCTCGCGCGATTCGTCGCTGGAGAGTGCACGCCGGAGGAACGCCGCGAGATGGAGCGCGTTTTGGCGGCCGATCCGGCCCGTGCGTCCATGCTGCATGCCCTCGGCGCCGCCGTTGGTTCGCCCGACGTCGCGCCGCTGGCCGCGGTGGAAATCGAGGCGGCGCTCGCGAAGGTGCGCGCGCGGATGGGCGATGCGCGCGTTGGCGCACCAACGCGTCGCGCATCGAACCTGGTGCTGAATGCATACCGCTCCCGGTGGCGCAATGCCCGGCTCGCGGCCGCGGCGGCCGTCATCGTGGTGGCCGGCGCCGGCCTGCTCTGGCGCACGGCCCTTTCGCCGCGCGGCGATCGGATGCCCGCCGGCACGCAGACGCACTACGCAACGGCCATTGGCCGTCTGGACTCGCTGCAGTTGCCTGACGGCAGTCGTGTACTGCTCGGCCCCGGCAGCGAGCTGGATCTCGCGTCCGGCTTCGGCACGCAGAGTCGCGACGTCACGCTCAAGGGCGA
>JACMOE010000769.1 GCA_014378185.1 Gemmatimonadaceae bacterium
CGTCCTTGAATCAAGACAACGGGGGTTTGATCCTCCGCGTACCTCCGCGTACCTCAGTGGTCAAAGACTTTACAGGGCGCCTGACACAAGCACTACCGCCCTATATCCACCGCAATACTCCGCCACTTGCCCTGGTTGAACCGCAGCACACTCAACGCGCAGCGCGTCGCATGGCCGGTGAGGATCGCCACCCATATGTGAATGGGCTGCAGCGTGGACACTTCACGAATCACGAAGCAGATACTCAACGGCACCAGCACCTGCGAGATCACGGAAATGTACAGCGGACTCTTGGTATCGCCCGTGCCCTGCAAGCCGCCGGTGTAGCTCAGCGCCACGGTGATGAACAACCCGGACACGCTCAGCACGCGCAGCAACTGCGTCCCGATCTCCACCACCACCGGCTCGTTCATGCCGAAAATCGCCAGCAGTTGCCGAGGCAGGAAGAAATAGAAGATGCCGAGAAAGGCCGCGCCGACGAGTCCGATTCGAGCCGCCATGTGCACCCCCGCCACCGCACGCTCCGGCTTTCCAGCACCCAGGTTCTGCCCAGCCACCGCGGCCGCCGCGCCCATCAACCCCACCGACGTCCACGTCACGAACGAGAACAGCTGCGAGTACGACACCGCGAATGCCGCCTGCGCCGCTGCACTCTGTGCCAGCGACCCGACGAACGACAACATGAACACGCCGCCGATGTTCATCGCGATACCCTGGATGCCCGTGGGCAACCCATAGCGAAAAAGTGACCGGATGATCGACCAATCCGGTCCATAGCTGCCACCGCGGGGAAACGACACCACCCACCCGCCGGTCATCAGCTTGTACAGCGAGTAGACCGCCACGAGCCCCGCCGCCAGGCACGTCCCCATGGCGGCGCCCTTCGTGCCGAACGCGGGGATGGGCCCCAGCCCACGGATCAATACCACGTTGAACGCGATGTTCAACACCGTCATCGTGATGCCGAGCGCCATCGGCGTCCTGGCATCACCCGCCGAGCGGGGCGCGCCGCTCAACATGAAGAACACCATCATCCCGCTGCTGAACAGGAACATGATCCGCAGGAACGGCAGCGCCTCGGCCTTCACCAGCGGCGCGGCATTCACGAAATCCAGCAGCCACGGCGACGCGAAATACCCGACGGGCGCCATGATGAGCAGCGAGATCCCGATGGCGGTGAGGAACGCCTGGTACACGGTGCGATCGACCTTCTCCTCGTCACCCGCGCCCACGAATCGCGACACCATCACGGCCATGCCCGTGAAGAGCGACGTGATGAACACGATGACCACGATGAAGATCTGCCACGAGACACCGATGGCCGCATTCCCGCGGAAGCCGACGAAGTGCCCCACCATCACGTGATCGACGATGCCCTGCAACCCGCCGATGATGTTGGTGAGCATCGTGGGCCAGGCGATGTTCCACACAGCGCGCGATAACGGACCGTCCACGATCGAGCGATCGTAGCGACGCCGTTCCGGCGCCGCGGCCACCTGCGCAGATGCTGTCACTGCGCACCGCGCAGGCTGTTCGACGACGGAAGCATGGGTCTCGAAATCTCGGGGGATCGCAGGCAGGACAGCGAAGTTCGCCGCGCACCCGGTAGCACGCAAGCGACACGCGCTCCGAAGAAACTTTCCGCGCGTGGTCGCGTACCAAGGGAAGCAACTCCCTCCTTCAGGCCGTCCGGTATGCTCATTCCTCTCGTCGTCGCACTTCTGCAAGCCACGCCGCTGCCGACGCAGTCGGCGCCTGCAGCGGCGGTCGCAGCGCCCGCGCTGGACTCCACCACCGGCCGCCGCCGAGCCAAGAAGGCCCCGAAGCGCTTGGCCGTCACCGCGGAGCATCTCGCGACGGCCTTCAAGGACGCCCCTGCCCGCGAGTTGCTGCTGCTCGCGCGCGCGGCGCGCACGCGGCAGGACTCGGCGCTGCAGGCCTACGACGCCACCACATACCAGCGTATCTCCGCGGGCCTGGGCTTCACCAAGTTCGGGCGTGATCGCCTCGCCTTCCGGAGCGAACAGTCCACACACGTGCGCTGGCGCCGAGGCGTCGGCGCGTACGTGGAAATCACGGGGTCGCGCGCCGTGGCCCCCGTGGGTGGAAATCACAACACCGTGCGGATGGAAGGGAGCTTCTCCCCCATTCCATACTATCCCGGCAGCGAAACACTGTGGATCGGCTCGAGCGCCAGCAACCAGGCCGTGGACGAGGACCAGGGCATCGTCCACCCGCTCGCCGAAGGCTCGGAAGCCTTCTACACCTACGCCACTGGCGACTCGGCCACCTTCCGCCTGCCCGACGGAAAAGCCACCCGCCTGCGGGAACTGCAGGTTCGTCCGCGCACGCCGAAATGGAATCTCGCCGTCGGCTCCCTGTGGTTCGACCTGTCGGGCGGCCAGCTCGTGCGTGCCGCGTACCGCATGAGCGTGCCGATGGACATCAAGGCCATCGCCGAGGAGGACGACTCCTCGTCGTTCAAGGATGTGCCGGCGCTCATCAAGCCCATGCTCTTTCCGATGACCGCCTCCGTAAGCGCCATTGGCGTGGAATACGGCCTGTATCAGGGCCGTTTCTGGTTGCCTCGCCTGCAGGTGCTGGAGGGCGGCGCGAACATGAGCTTCATGCGCGTGCCGTTCAAGCTCGAGCAGAAGTTCAAGTACGATCAGGTCAACGGCACCGACAAGCTTCCACCCATCGTTGTGCCGGCGGATTCCGGGCGGCGTGATGCAGGTAGAGAAGTGGCCATCCACACTGGCCCAAGTGGCACTCCCTCAGCGCGTACCGACTCCGCTTCCGTCCGTCGGACGCAACGGTCCGCGCGCCGCAAGGCCGAGTGTGACAGCACGGGCTTCGTCACCACCACGCGGCAATCCGAGCGCAACCCCAATCCGGTGAAGGTGCGCGTTACCTGCGACTCGCTTGCCCTCGCCAACTCACCCGACCTGCCCGCCTCGATCTTCGACAAGGGCGACGAAGCATTCAGCAGCGAAGAGATGGATGTACTGGTGGCGCAGGCCCTGTCGATGGGCGCGCAGCCCGGCTTTTCGCCACAGCCCCCGACAACCGGATTCCAGAACCTTCGCTACAACCGCGTCGAAGGACTCTCCGTGGGCGCTCGAGTAGACCAGACACTCGGCGCGGGATATTCAGTGCACGCAAACGCTCGCATCGGGGTTGCCGACCGCGAGCCAAACGCCGAGATCACTGCATCGCGCAGCGACTTGAAGAACACGCTGTCGGTCACGGCTTACAACCGGCTCGTGTCCGCCAGCGACTGGGGCAACCCCCTCAGTCTTGGCAGCTCCATCTCCGCGTTCCTCTTCGGGCGCGATGAAGGGTTCTACTATCGTGCGAGCGGCCTCGAAATCGGCTCGTCGCCGGACGAGCCTCGCGGCAGTTCCCTCACCTGGTCCCTCTTCGCGGAGCAGGAGCGCACCGCGCGGCAAGGCACCACGCTCTCGCTGGCCCGGGTGCTGCACGGTTCGGAATTCGAGCCCAACCTGGCAGCCCATCGCGCGATGTACGGCGGCGCGCGTACCCGCTACACCGCCACCTACGGACTGGACCCGCAGGGCTTTCGACTCTTCTCGGATGGCCGCCTGGAGGCGGCGTACGCTGACACGGGCGCGTACGGTCGCGCCGCTTTCGACGTTACCGCCTCGCATGGCATCGGGAACGGCGCGGCGGCGCTCACCCTCAGCGCCGGAAGCTCCGTGGGCTTCCTGCCCGCGCAACGCAACTGGTACCTCGGCGGCAGCCAGACGGTGCGGGGCCAGCGTCCCGGCCGCGAGGTGGGTGATGCGTTCTGGCTCGCTCGGGCCGAGGTGGCGCACGGGGTGGGCGTGATCCGGCCGGTGGTGTTTGCCGACCTGGGTTGGGCGGGCGACCGGCGCAACTGGCGGTCGATCGGGTTGCCATTGTCCGGCGTTGGAGCTGGCACGTCCATCCTGGATGGGCTCGTCCGCTTCGACGTGGCGCGGGGCATCAATCCTGAGCGGCAATGGCGCGTAGACACCTATATCGAGGCCCGGTTCTGAGGTAGTTTGTCCCAGCGTGCTGCTTGTCGTCCGGAGCAGGCAGACCCTCCGCTTCGCTCAGCACGACTGCGCCCCGGTTCCCACGAACGGGGCGCTTCTCTTGCCGGAACCTCTGGACTCGCACGCGGATAGGGAAAGTGGTCCCACACCACCCAGTTCTTCACCCCGGCCTGCCGAACATGAAACCCATCGCCGTCTACCACGAGCATCCCGACTGGTTCAAGCCGCTGTTCACGGAACTGGAGCGCAGGGGCCTGCCCTATGTTCGCCTCGATGCCGCGGCACACCGGTTCGATCCCTCGGAACGTGCATCGTCGTTCTCGCTGGTGGTCAATCGGGCGAGCCCGTCGGCATACCTGCGCGGACACGGTGGCTCCACGTTCCACACGCTGCACTGGCTGCGGCACCTGGAGCGCATCGGCGTGCCGGTGGTGAATGGCAGCAAGGTGTACGGTTACGAGCTGTCCAAGGCACCGCAGCTGGATGCGCTCGCGGAAATGGGCCTGCCCTTTCCGCGCTCGGTGGTGATCAACGACGCGTCGCTCGCCGTGTCTGCCGCGAAGGACCTGCGGTACCCGGTGCTGGTGAAGGCGAACATCGGCGGCAGCGGCGCGGGCATCACGCGCTACGACACGGCCGAGGCGCTCGAGGGTGCGGTCGCTCGGGGTGAGGTGGCGCTGGGCATCGACGGCGTGTCGCTCGTGCAGGAGTCCGCGCCCATGCGCGACGGACACATCACGCGCGTGGAAACGCTCAACGGCAAGTACCTCTACGCCATCAACGTCTATCCGGCCACGGGTTCGTTCGACCTCTGCCCGGCCGATGCCTGCCAGACCACGACGGGCGTGGAACTCGTCGGTGCGGCGTGCGCGGTGGACGCGGTGAAAAGTGGCCTGCGCGTGGAAGGCTACACGCCGCCCGCCCACATCATCGAGGAAGTCGAGCGCATCTCGCAGTTCACCGGCCTCGACATCGGCGGTATCGAGTATCTCGTGGACGATCGCGACGGCAAGCACTACTACTACGACGTGAACGCCCTCTCCAACTTCGTCGCCGATGCGCCGAACGTGGTGGGCTTCAATCCGTGGACGAACTTCGTGGACTACATCGAAGAGCGGATTGCCGCCGCTGCGGTGCGGGTGACGGCGTGAGCGTCGCGGTCGCACCGGAGGCGTCGTCAGCCAGCACGGGCA
>JACMOE010000770.1 GCA_014378185.1 Gemmatimonadaceae bacterium
CCCCATCGCGGCGCAGGAGCAGCTGGTCGTGGAGTTGTACTCGAAGTAGGAGGGCCGACGGCTCGTTCGCTGTCCCCCACTTGACAGGGGATGGCTGGTGGTCAATGCGGTTGCAGTTGTGGGTTGCTGTCACGCGAGCAAGGCGAGTGGGCTGTCCCCCGTCAAGCGAGCGTCAGCGAGCGGGCCGTTATTCCGCAAGCAGGTCAGGGGCCCAAACCCCTCTACGAGTCTGCCACGCGTTTGGGGCGAGGCAGAGCGTTTCCGGATCGGAACGCCGTCCGGAATGACCCGAACACACTGACTGAATCATGGCTTCTACAATCGATCTTCGTGGTCTTGTCCGTCCGCAGCTGGTTGAAGCAACCAAGCGCGAGGACAACGCCAATGTCGCCGAGTTCCGCCTGCAGCCGCTCGAGCGCGGCTTCGGCCACACGCTCGGCAATGCAATGCGGCGCATGCTGCTCTCGTCCTTGCGCGGCGCGGCCGTGTGGGGCGTGCGCATCGACGGCGTCGTGCACGAGCACCAGACCATTCCGGGCGTCGTCGAGGATGTGCACCAGATCATCGGCAATCTCAAGGCGCTCACCCTTACGCTCGTCGACGACGTCGAGAGCGCGGTGCTCCACATCAAGCGCGATGGCGCGGGCGCGGTCACGGCGGGCGATGCCTCCCCAGTGTCCGGCGTGCGCATCATCAACCCGTCGCACCACATCCTCACGCTGCACGACGATCGCGACCTGAACATCGAGCTCTACGTCAACAAGGGCCGCGGGTACGTCGAGTCCGACCAGCATCCGCTTGATCGCGGCCTGCCGGTGGACCTGGTGCGCATCGATTCCATCTACAATCCCGTGCGCCGCGCAAATTTCTCGGTTGCCGAGACACGCGTGGGCCAGCGCACCGATTACGACCGCCTGACGTTGACGGTCGAGACCAACGGCACCATCTCGCCGGAAGAGGCGGTCAGCTATGCGGCCGCGCTGGCGCAGACGCACTTCCAGTACTTCGTCGAGTTCGGCTCGCATTCATCGGCGCCGGTCGCCGGTGGCGCGGCAGACGGTGCAGGCACCGACGGTGCCCGCATGCAGGGGTTGCTGAAGACTCCCATCGACGATCTCGAACTGAGCGTGCGCTCGGTCAACTCGCTCAAGAACTCCAACATCCGGAGCCTTGGCGACCTGGTTCGTCAGACCGAGAGCCAGATCCTGCAGGTCAAGAATTTCGGGAAGAAGTCGTTGCAGGAGATCGCCGATCTCCTGGAGCGTGAAGGATTGAACTTTGGGATGCGGTTCGAGGAGAATGGGGAAGGCGTTCGGGTGCTGGATTGGGGCACCCCGCCGAGCCAGGCTGCCGCTGCGGCGCCCGACGACGAAGAGGAGTAACACCAGATGCGTCACCAGAAGGCCGGGCGCCAGTTGCGCCGCACGAGCGAACAGAGGTTGGCGCTGCTGCGCAACCTCGCTACGTCGCTCATCGAGAGCGAATCGATCGAGACCACCGAGGCCAAGGCCAAGGAGCTTCGTCCGTTCGTCGAGAAGTTGATCACCAAGGCGCGCACCGGCACGCTGCACGCCAGACGGCTCGCCATTCGGCACATCCACAAGCGTGAGGCGGCCGACAAGCTGTTTCAGGTGATCGGCCCGCGCTTCGCGGCACGGAATGGCGGCTACACGCGCATCCTCAAGACCGGCTTCCGCAAGGGCGACGGGGCAGACATGGCCCGCATCGAGTTCATGCCGGAGGGACAGTAACATGGCCCCCATCAAGCGCAATCGCTGCTTTCACTGCGACAAGGGCGTCGCGTTCGGCAACAGTGTATCCCACGCGAACAACAAGACGCGTCGGACATGGAAGCCGAACCTGCAGGTCGTCCGCACCCTGATTGACGGCAAGATCACCAAGGTGAAGGTCTGCACGCGCTGCCTCAACGCGGGAAAGGTCCCGCGCGCGCCGCGCGGCGTGCAGGTGGCGTGACCGAGTCGTCCCGCCGGCTCAGCACGCGAAGGGGAGCTCACGCGGGCTCCCTTTTTCACATCCCCAACTAAACGTCCAGACGATGCCAACCGCGCTCATTACCGGGATCACGGGCCAGGATGGCTCCTACCTCGCGGAATTCCTGCTCGCCAAGGGCTACCGTGTCGTCGGCGTCGTGCGACGCAGCTCGACAACACCCTACGAGCGCATTGCGCACCTGATCGACCGCATCGAGCTCGTGTCCGCCGACCTGCTCGACCAGACGTCGCTCACCGACGCCGTGTTCGAGACCGAGCCCGACGAGATCTACAACCTCGCCGCACAGAGCTTCGTGCAGACCTCGTGGTCCCAACCCGTGCTCACGGGCGAGTTCACGGCGCTCGGTGTCACGCGCATGCTCGAGGCCATGAAGAAGGCGGCCCCGAAGTCGCGCTTCTACCAGGCGAGTTCCAGCGAGATGTTCGGCAAGGTGGTGGAAGTGCCGCAGCGCGAAAGCACGCCGTTCTACCCACGCAGCCCCTACGGCGTCGCCAAGGTGTACGGCCACTGGATCACCCTGAACTACCGCGAGAGTTTCGGCCTGTACGCCACGTCCGGCATCCTCTTCAACCACGAGAGCCCGCGTCGCGGTCTCGAGTTTGTCACCCGCAAGGTCACCGACAGCGCCGCGCGCATCAAGCTGGGAATATCGAAGGAGCTGCGGCTGGGGAACGTCGAGGCACGGCGCGACTGGGGCTTTGCCGGAGACTACGTGGACGCCATGTGGCGCATGCTCCAGCAGGACGAGCCGGATGACTATGTCGTGGCCACCGGGGAAACCTGGTCGGTCCGCCAGCTGTGCGAGTTCGCCTTCGAGGCCGTTGACCTCGACTACCGCGACTATCTCAAGCACGACAAGCGCTACGACCGGCCCGCCGAGGTGGACCTGCTCGTGGGGGATCCGGGCAAGGCGAAGGAGAAGCTGGGCTGGGAGCCAACGGTCAGGTTCCGGGAGTTGGTGAGCATGATGGTGACGGAAGACCTCGCACGGCACTCCGCGGCGAAGTGACCATCCGCGCGCTCGTCACCGGCGGCAACGGCTTCGTGGCGCAGTGGGCGATGCGCGCCATGCTCGAGCGTGGATGGACCGTGATCGCCGCAGGCATCGGGGCGCTGCCCGCCACGGCGGTGCTGAGCGAGGCCGAGCACGCGCAGGTCGCGTGGCACCCCACCGATATCACTGTCCAGGCAGAGGTGGCCGCCGCGGTGGACGAGTCCCGTCCCGATGTCGTCCTGCACCTGGCAGCGGTGAGCCATGTGCCCGCCGCCATGGCGAATCCGGGGTACGCCTACGAGGTGAATGCGGTGGGCACGGTGCGGCTCCTGGCGGAAGTGCGCCGGCACCGTGCCGCGGGGACCGCGGATCCGGTGGTGGTCGTCGTGGGGTCCGCGGAACAATATGGGCGGCACGAGCTGAGCGAGATGCCCCTGCACGAGGACATTCCGCAGCGCCCCCAGTCGCTGTACGCGGCCTCGAAAGTGGCCCAGGAAGTCGCTGCGCTCCAGGCCTTTCGCAGCGATGGGGTGCGCGTGGTGTGCACGCGCAGCTTCAATCATTCCGGCGTGGGGCACGGGTCGCACTTCCTGCTGCCCAGCATCGTGCGCCGTGCGATGGCCCTTCCGGGCAGCGGTGGCACGCTCACGATCGGCAACGGCGACACGGTGCGGGACTTTCTGCATGTCTCGGACGTGGTCGATGCGTATCTTCTCCTGGCGGAGCAGGGCGCCACGGGGGAGGCGTACAATGTGTGCAGCGGCAAGGGAACCAGCGTGCGCGCGCTCTCCATGGCGGTCCTGCGGCGACTCGGCATCTCTGCCGACGTGGCATCCGATCCCGCACTGGCACGTCCCGTCGATGTGCCCGTGCTCGTCGGCAGCAACAGCAAGCTTCGTCGCGCTACCGGGTGGGCTCCCCGCCGGACGCGCGACGACATCATCGACGACCTGATTCATGCCGCGACGCACTGACATCCACCGCATCCTCGTGATCGGCTCCGGGCCCATCGTCATCGGGCAGGCGGCCGAATTCGACTATTCAGGCACGCAGGCCACGAAGGCGCTGCGCGAAGAAGGGTACGAGGTGATCCTGATCAACTCGAACCCCGCCACCATCATGACGGACCCGGAGATCGCTGACCGGACGTACGTGGAGCCGGTGACGGCGGAGTTCGTGGAGCTCATCATCGATCGCGAACGACCGGACGCCCTGCTGCCCACGATGGGCGGGCAGACGGCGCTGAACGTGGCCATGACGCTCGCCGAAAACGGGGTGCTGGAGAAGTACGGGGTGGAGCTGATCGGGGCGTCGGCGCGGTCCATCGCCGTTGCGGAGGACCGCAAGCAGTTCGGCGAGGCCATGGAACGCATCGGGCTGGACTGCGCCACGGGTGGCATTGCCACCACGCTTGACGAGGCCGTCGAGCTGCTCACCATCACGGGCTTTCCGGCCATCGTGCGACCGTCGTTCACGCTGGGCGGAACGGGCGGCGGCATTGCGTACAATCGCGAGGAGTTCGAGGAAACGGTGCGTCGTGGACTCGACCTGTCGCCCACGAGCCAGATCCTCATCGAGCGGTCGCTGATCGGGTGGAAGGAATTCGAGCTGGAGGTGATGCGCGACCAGTTCGACAACGTGGTGATCGTGTGCTCCATCGAGAACCTCGATCCCATGGGCGTGCACACGGGGGATTCCATCACGGTGGCGCCGGCCATGACGCTCACTGATCGCGAATATCAGACGATGCGCGACGCCGCGGTGGCGATCATCCGCGAGGTGGGCGTGGACGCGGGGGGCTGCAACATCCAGTTCGCCATCAACCCGGCCGATGGGGAGATGGTGGTGATCGAGATGAATCCGCGGGTGTCGCGCTCGTCGGCGCTGGCGTCGAAGGCGACGGGCTTTCCCATCGCGCGTATCGGCGCAAAGCTCGCAGTGGGCTATCGCCTGGACGAAATCCCGAACGACATCACGAAGACCACACCGGCCTCGTTCGAGCCCGTGCTCGATTACGTGGTGGTCAAGGTGCCACGCTTCGCGTTCGAGAAGTTTCCCTCCGCGAGTCCGTTGCTCACCACGCAGATGAAGAGCGTGGGCGAATCGATGTCCATCGGGCGGACGTTCAAGGAAGCGTTCCAGAAGGCGTTGCGGGCACTGGAGAACGGGCGGTCCGGCTGGGAGATCGGCAAGCGACTGCTGGACGATCGCCTGAGCGACGAGACCATCGAGACATTGCGCGGCGCACTTCGCCAGCCGACTCCCGAGCGGATCTACCAGGTCAAGCGGGGCTTCCTGGCGGGCATGGCGGTGGAGGAGCTGTTCGAGCTCACGGCCATCGATCCGTGGTTCCTGTCACAGATGGAGGAGTTGGTCGAAGCCGAGCGCGAGTATGCGGCGCTTGCGACGATCGACGAGGCAGCCATGCGGCGCATGAAGCAGCTCGGCTTCTCGGATCGGCAGCTCGGTGACCTGCGAGGCGAGCCGGAGGCGGCGGTGCGCGCGCACCGGTGGTCACTCAAGGTGCGGCCGGCGTACAAGATGGTGGACACCTGCGCCGGCGAGTTTCCGTCGGCCACGCCGTACCTGTATGGCAGCTACGACGAGGAAAGCGAGGCACCGCGCAGCGGTCGCACGTCGGTGGTCATCCTGGGCAGCGGACCGAACCGGATTGGGCAGGGAGTGGAATTCGACTATTGTTGCGTACGGGCCGTGATGGCGCTCCGCGAGCAGGGGTACGAGACCATCATGATCAACTCGAATCCTGAAACCGTCTCCACGGATTTCGACACGTCGGACAAGCTCTACTTCGAGCCGCTCACGCTCGAGGATGTGCTGGAGATTGTCGAGCGGGAGCAGCCGATGGGCGTGATCGTGCAGTTGGGTGGGCAGACGCCGCTGAAGCTGACGCGCGGGCTCGAGGCGGCCGGCGTGCGCATCCTCGGCACGTCGCCCGACTCGATCGACGCGGCGGAGGATCGCCGGCGGTTCGAGGAGATTGCGCGAGCGGTCGGCTTGCAGCAGCCTCCGAACGGTACGGCGACCAGTGTCGAGGAGGCGCTCGCAGTCGCGGAGCGCATCGGCTATCCGGTCCTCGTGCGCCCGAGCTATGTGCTGGGCGGACGCGCGATGCAGATCGTGTACGATGCGCCGTCGCTCGAGGGCTATTTCGCGACGGCCGCGCGGGCATCGGAGGATCGGCCCGTGCTGATCGACCGCTTCCTCGAGGATGCGTACGAAGTGGATGTGGACGCCCTGTCCGATGGGCATCAGGTGGTGATCGGCGGCGTCATGCAGCACATCGAGGACGCCGGGATCCATTCCGGTGATTCGGCATGCGTGCTGCCGCCGTACCTCATCGGCGAGAAGGACCTCCAGACGATGCGCGAGCAGACCGTGGCCATGGCGAAGGCCTTCAAGGTCGTGGGCCTCATCAATGTCCAGTTCGCGATCCAGCATGGCATCGTGTACGTCCTCGAGGTGAATCCGCGCGCCAGTCGCACCATCCCGTTCGTCTCCAAGGCCATTGGCGTGCCGCTCGCGTCGTACGCGGCGCGCGTGATGTGCGGCGAAACGCTCGCGGACATCGGCTTCACGGAGGAAGTGATTCCGCCCTTCGTGTCGGTGAAGGAGGCGGTGTTCCCGTTCAACAAGTTTGCGGGCACGGATCCCGTGCTCGGGCCGGAGATGCGCTCGACTGGTGAGGTGATGGGCATTTCCGATTCCTTCGGCAGCGCGTTCGCGAAGGCGCAGCTGGCCGCCGGCAATGGGCTTCCGCTCGAGGGCACCATCCTCATCACGGTGAACGATTCGGACAAGCCCAACGTGACGCCCATTGCGCGCCGGTTCCACGAGATGGGTTTCTCGCTGCGCGCCACGGGCGGGACGGCGCGGTACCTGCGCGCCCGGGGCATTCCGGTCACGAGCGTGTTCAAGGTGCACGAGGGCCGGCCGAATTGCCTGGACCTGATCCTCAACGGCGACGTGCAGCTGCTGGTGAACACGCCACTCGGCAAGCATGCGCAGTGGGACGATTACACGCTGCGGCAGGCGGCCATCCGCAATCGGGTGGCGTACACGACCACCCTGTCTGCCGCGAGCGCGGCGAGCGATGCCATCCTGTCGTTGCGGTCGCGGACGTCGAGCGTGCGGTCACTCCAGGAGTGGCAGCAGGATATTCTCGACGCGGCGGGAGCAGCGCAGTGAGCGTTCACGCCACGGCGTTCGTGCACGCATCGGCCTATGTCGATGACGGGGCCGTGATTGGCGCCAGTACGAAAGTCTGGCATTTCTGTCACGTGATGGGCGGCGCCGTGATCGGGGAGCGTTGCTCGCTCGGCCAGAACGTGGTCGTGATGAGCGGGACACACATCGGCCACAACGTGAAGATCCAGAACAACGTGTCGGTGTATGAAGGCGTCGAACTCGAGGATGACGTGTTCTGCGGGCCATCCATGGTGTTCACCAACGTGATGAATCCCCGCAGCCATGTCTCGCGCAAGACCGAGTATCGGCGCACTCTGGTGCGGCGCGGCGCATCGATTGGTGCGAATGCGACGATCGTCTGCGGGTCCACGCTGGGCGAGTATGCCTTCATCGGCGCGGGTGCGGTGGTGGCGGCCGACGTGCCCGCGTTCGCCCTCATGGTCGGCGTGCCCGCCCGCCGCATCGGCTGGATGTGCCAATGCGGCGAGCGCCTCGCCGACAGCGGCACGGGGACCTGCGCCGCTTGCGGGTCCACCTACGTAGCGACGGACGGCATCGTGCACCAACGCACCGGCCCGAACATGGAGCACGCATGAGCGCGAGTCCAGCACCGATCGTGGGGCGCATCCGTATCGCCCTGGTAGGCTGCGGGCGCATCAGCAAGAATCACCTCGAGGCCATCGCGAAGGTGCCGGAACTCGTGCTGGTGTCGGTTGCGGACACCAGCCTGGCGCGTGCCGAGGAGGTCGGTGCGGCGCACGGCGTTCCAGGGTTTGGATCGCTGGAAGCGATGCTGGCGCAGGTGCCGAGTGATCTCGTGGCCGTGTGCACGCCGTCGGGGCTGCATCCGCAGCACGGTATCGAGGCTGCGCGTGCGGGGCGCCACGTGCTCGTCGAAAAGCCGATGGCCATCTCCCTGGCAGGTGCGGACGAGCTGGTGCAAGCGTGCGACGCGGCTGGCGTGCACCTGTTCGTCGTGAAGCAGAACCGGCTCAACCCGCCCATCCAGTTGCTGAAGCGTGCGGTGGACAAGGGACGGTTCGGGCGCATCTACATGGCGAATACCACCGTGCGATGGACGCGTCCGCAGGAGTACTACGACCAGGAATCGTGGCGTGGCACCTGGGAGTTCGACGGAGGGGCCATGATGAACCAGGCCAGCCACTACGTGGACCTCATGCAATGGCTCGTCGGGCCCGTGGAGAGTGTGATGGCCAAGACGGCGACGCAGGCCAGGCGCATCGAGGCGGAGGATTCCGGCGTTGCCGTGCTCAAGTTCCGGTCGGGCGCGCTGGGTGTCATCGAGGTCAGCGTGCTCACCTATCCCCGCAACATCGAAGGCTCCATCACCATTCTCGGGGAAAAGGGGTCCGTGAAGATCGGGGGCACTGCCGTGAATCGAGTGGAGCATTGGCAGTTCGAGAGCTACGACGACGACGACAAGCTCATTGACGCGGCGAATACCAGTCCGCCGAGCGTGTACGGGTTCGGGCACGAGGGGTATTATCGGAACCTGCTGCCGGTGCTGCGCGGCGAGGCTCGGCCGGACACCGATGGCCGTGCCGGACGCAAGTCGCTCGAGCTCATCCTCGGCATCTACGAGTCCGCGAAGACCGGGCGCGAAGTGCCGATTCCCCTCCGTACCCGACTATAATTCGACCCATGCCTGTTCCTCTGCTCGACCTGAAAGCGCAGCACGCGACGATCCGCGACGCGGTCGTCGCGTCCATGATGAAGATCGTCGATGCACAGACCTTCATCCTCGGCGACGCCGTGACGGCGCTCGAGTCCGAGGTGGCTGCGCTGTCGCACACGACGCACGCCATCGGCTGCGCCAATGGCACCGACGCGATTCTCCTCGCCATGCGCGCCCTCGACATCGGCCGCGGCGATGAGGTCATCACCACGCCGTTCACCTTCTTCGCCACGGCCGGCACCATTCACAACGTCGGCGCGACGCCAGTGTTCGTGGACATCGAGCCGAGGACGTTCAACATCCTGCCCGCGGCGGTTGCTGCGGCGCGGACGTCGAGGTCGAAGGCGGTGATTCCGGTGGACCTGTTCGGCCAGATGGCGGCGATCGAGAACGTGGCGCTTGCGGCGCCGGGCCTGCCCATCATCGAGGATGCCGCGCAGTCCATCGGTGCGCGGCGCTCCGTGGACGGCGAGTCGCGCATGGCGGGCGAAATTCCCATCATCGGGACGTTCAGCTTCTTCCCCTCGAAGAATCTCGGCGGCTACGGCGATGGCGGCATGCTCGTCACGCAGGACGGGGCCATTGCGGAGCGCCTCAAGCGGCTGCGTGTGCACGGTGGCGCAAAGCAGTACTACCACGACGAGGTCGGCTATAACAGCCGCCTTGATGCACTCCAGGCCGCAGTCCTCTCCGCCAAGCTGCCCCACCTCGGCGCATGGAGCGCGAAGCGCCGCGAGAACGCCGCGTATTATGACGAAGCGCTCGCGCCGCTCGCGCAATCGGGCGCCCTCGTGACGCCGTTCGTCGCACC
>JACMOE010000079.1 GCA_014378185.1 Gemmatimonadaceae bacterium
GTGTAGATGTCGAGATCCCCATCCTTCAACGACGTAAACACGATCTTTTTCCCATCGGGTGAAACGACGCCTTCCGCCGTGTACACACCGTAGCTCGTGAGTCGGCGCAACTCGCTGCCGTCTGGGCGCGCCGTGTACATGTCGTACGGGTCGAGTCGCCACACATATCCCTTCGACGGATCCGGCTTCGGCGGACAGTCGCGCTGCTCGGCGTGTGATGACCCGAACAGGATGCGCTGGTCATTGGCGAAAAAGAAGCCGCACGTCGTCTTGCCAGTACCAGTGGACACGCGATGCGCACCGGACCCATCGACGTTCATGATGAACTCCTGGTCGCACGATCGGCCGTCGCGCGTGCTCTGGAAAATCAGCCGAGTGCCGTCGCTGTTGAAATAGGCCTCCGCGTTTTCGCCACCATTAGTGAGCTGCCGGAGATTGCTCAAGTGACGTTCCCCTGTTTCGGGGGCAACGGTGGTGACCGCGTAAGGATGGTGCGAGCACGACACCGTGCCGGCCGCAACGACGGCTACCAGCAGGAGACCTGTGAGAATGCGCATGGGCACAAATGTAAAACGAGCGCCCCGATGCCGGGACGCTCGTCTTCGCTGGTTTCAAGCAGGTCCTTCCCTACGCTGCGACACAAGCAGGCCCTTCGCTTCGCTCAGGACGACATACAGGATCAGGGAGTGCGCGGCTTTCCAGCCGTAATCTCCGCCGAGGCGGGCCGAACTTCCTTACCCTGCGGCAATGCAGCCGCGAGGGTGAAGAGATCCTTCTGACTGTTGCCCTTCTCCATCAGCTCCAGTGTCTTCCGCAGTGGTGCATCGAACAGCAGGTCGTGACGCTTGGCCGTGGAATCGCCACCCACGAGCTGCGCAACACGCTGGTCCAGAAGCCGGTCGATGTACCGCGGTGCGGCATCGTATACCGCGCGATCCACCTTCACGCCCTTTGCCGCAATCCGCCGAAACAACTCATCCCGCCACGCCGGCTGCACGGTAAAACCCTTCTGTGCAGTGCGCGAAAGTTCCAGCGAATAATCGTACAGCGTCACGTACACATCCTGCGACTTGGGCGCCAGCGCCTTGGCCAGTGTCTGTTCGGCGGTGGTGAGCGTATCGTCCCGCACCAGCACGTCGGGCGCCACGCCGCCTCCGCCATAGACGATCCGGCCCGCATCGGAGCGATAGGCCGGCCGCGCCTTCTTCCGGGCTTCCGTCTCGAGCGAGTCCGGCTGGTCCTCCACGAACCGGCCATTCACGAACTTGCGCTCACGCTGGATGCTCCGCCCACTCGGCGTATACCACATGGCCGTGGTGATCTTCAGCGCATAGCCGCCGTCGAGTGGAAAGAGCGTCTGCACAACTCCCTTGCCGAAGCTGGTCTGGCCCACCACGAGCGCGCGGTCGTGATCCTGGAGCGCACCGGCCACGATCTCGCTGGCGGACGCCGTGTATTCATCGGTCATCACTGCAACGGGCAACGTGGCAAACGCCGCCGCGCCGCGCGTGTGATAGCTCTGCGTATCGGCGCGCGATCGCACGCTCACGATCTCCTGACCGCTCTTCAGGAACAGGTTCGACATCTGAATGCTCTGCTCCAGGATGCCGCCCGGGTTGCCACGCATGTCGAGGATGACACCCTTCACTCCTTCCTTCTGCAGCGCGGCCACGGCGCTCTTCACTTCATCGGACGACGTCTCGTTGAACCGCTGCACTGGTATGTAACCGATGCGGTTGTCGAGCACGATGGCGTACGGAACGGCGGGAATCCGGATCACCTGACGCGTGAACGTGGTGGCAATCGGTTCCGGAACCCCGGGACGGCCGAACTTGACCGTGACCTTCGTGCCTTCCTTCCCGATGAGGTAGTCGGACACCTGCTGCGTCTTCCACCCGCGGGTGGACAAGGTGTCGACGAAGAGAATCCGGTCGCCCTCGCGCACACCACCGGCCTCGGCAGGCGTGTGCGGAAACACCTTGCTGATGGTGATGGCGCCCTGCTGATCCTCGATCTGCATGCCGATACCGGCATACTTGCCATTGGTCTGCTGCGAGAAACTCGCGAGCTCCTTGGGCGAGAAGAGCTCGCTGTATGGATCGTTGAGCTCCTTCACGAGCCCCTTGGCGGCCTTCTCGTACAGGGCGGCCGAGGTCACCGTGTCGACGAATCGCTGCGAAATGATTCCGAACACCTGGTCAAGGACGCGTGCGCCGTCTGTGGCGCCACGGTCCTGGACGAGAAACCCGCCCGCAAGGACGGGCAGGGAAACGAGCGCGAGAGTCAAGGTACGACGACGGGGCATCTGATCTGGCGGTTGGGGAAATCTTCTCTCTCCAATACGTGGTGCGGGGCTCAGGTGTTCCGTCCATGCACGCGTGATGCCGAGACAGGCGCCGGAGTCATCCCTGGCCGGGTCGCGAGCCCAGCATGTAGTCCACGAAC
>JACMOE010000771.1 GCA_014378185.1 Gemmatimonadaceae bacterium
CGGCGCGACCGGCACGTGTCGCGGCGCGGCCGACACGTGTCGCGGCGCACTCTCAGGGTGTCGCTGAGCAACCCGCTGGTGTCACTGCGCGGTCTGCAGACGTCGCTGAGCACGCTGGAGTTGTCGCAGCGCACGCTGCAGGCGTCGCGGACCGACTAGCGGGGACACCTACCCGCTAGTCCTGACGAACAAGTACGGCTCATCCGTCCGGCAGCAGCGAGCCAATCTGTGATCGCAGGACAGCGGGATCGTCCGTCGGAGCATCGCACGCATGGGACCGGCAAACGTACGCTGTTGGTGCGCCGCCATCTCGCCCGTGCAGTAGCGGGATCCCCTCCGCGGCCACGCCTTGGCCGCCAACGAGGACCAACGACGGTAGGTACCGCATCCGCAGCACGTCCACCAGCCCGGCGAAGCGCGGCTCCAGTGGCGCGCCGGCGATCGCGACCTCGATCGCACCTCGCACGGCCAGGTCCGTTGCGCCGAGCGCGTGCCCGAAGGCCGTCGGATGGCGTGCCATGGGCTCGGCGATGGTCTCCAGCGCATAGCGCGCCTTCGACGCGAAACGGTCGTCGCCGAAGATGTCCCCCAGCAGCAGGAACAGCTCGATGGTGAGCGACGAGCCGCTCGGCATCGCATTGTCGGTCACGTCGCGCGGGCGAGTCACCAACGTTTCGCCGTCGCGTGCCGTGTCGAAGAACGCCTGGGCGTCCTCGTCCCAGAAGCGGGCGAGGATTTCATTGCCCAGTGCTCTCGCGCGGTCGAGCCACCGCCGGTCGAAGGTAAGCTGATAGAGAGCGATCGCGCCCAGCCCGACGGCCGCATGATCCTCGAGGAAGCCGTCGATCTTCGCCGTTCCCGCCTTCCAGCTTCGCAGCACGCGGCCGTCGCGCACCAGCTCGCTGAAGAGGAACTCTCCATTGCGGATCGCGAGCGCCTTCAGCTCGGCGTCGTCGAATGCGCGCGCCGCCTCGGCAACGCCACGCAGCATGAGCCCGTTCCATCCCGCGAGGATCTTGTCGTCGAGCGCCGGACGCACGCGTCGCTCGCGCGCCTCGTGGAGGATTCGGACCGCGCGCTCCACCGCCGTGCGCAGCTCCGGCTCGGTGACCCCTTGCGCGTGTGCGACGGCAGCTGCGTCGTGCGGCACGAACAGGATGTTGCGCCCTTCGAAGTTGCCCTCCGGCGTGACTCCCCAGTAGGCGCGGAGCAGCGGCGCGTCTTCGCCAAGCAGTGCGTCGAGCTCACCCGCGTCCCACACGTAGTAGCGTCCCTCGTGTCCTTCGCTGTCCGCGTCGAGGGAGGAGTAGAAACCACCGTCGGGCGACGTCATCTCCCGTGCGAGCCAGCCGAGCGTCTCCTCGGTCACGCGGCGCGTCTCGGCGTCGTGGGTCGCCTGCCAGAGGTTGGCGCCGAGTCGCACGAGGAGTGCGTTGTCGTACAGCATCTTCTCGAAGTGAGGCACGAGCCAGTGCGCGTCCACGCTGTAGCGCGCGAAGCCGCCCCCTACCTGGTCGAACAGGCCACCGCGCGCCATGCGGCGAAAGGTGTGCGTCACCATCGCCAGGACATCGGGATCACCCGTGCGCGCCCACTGCCGTAGCGCGAAATCGAGCGTCATGGTGGGAGGAAATTTCGGCGCGCCACCGAAGCCGCCGAATCGTGGCTCGTACTGCTGCTTCAGTTGCGCGATGGCGCGGGACAGCAGCGCGTCGTCCACGGCACCGGTAGGACGCGTGCGCTCCGTGCTCGCGGCGTACAGCTCACGCATCTGCGCCGCGGTGCGCGTCACGCTGTCCTGCCGATCGGTCCACGCCTCCGCGACACCGAGGAGCACGCGGCGGAAGGAGGGCATGCCGTGGCGATCCTCGGGCGGGAAGTACGTGCCCGCGTAGAACGGCTCGCCCTCCGGAGTCAGGAACACGGTCATCGGCCATCCGCCGTGACCAGTCATCGCCTGAGTGGCCTGCATGTAGATGGCATCGAGGTCCGGCCGCTCCTCGCGATCCACCTTGATGCACACGAAGTGCTCGTTCATCACGGCCGCGATCGCCTCGTCCTCGAACGACTCGCGCTCCATCACGTGGCACCAGTGGCACGCGGAGTAACCAATGCTCAGCAGGATGGGCCGCCGCTGGTCTCGCGCCACACCGAGGGCATCCACGCCCCATGGCCGCCACTCCACGGGGTTGTGGGCATGCTGGAGCAGATAAGGACTGGTCTCGCCGGCAAGCTGATTGGCCATGGGGTTCGCTGGGTCATGGAGTGCGGCGGCGCGTTCGAGCCGCTATGTTCTGGCGCGCTGCCTCCCCCCGCGCCGCGAACTTCATTCCATCAAGAGTAGCCCCCTCGGTGCCACGCGACGACGCTCCCCGCTCTCTCTCCCGCACCGCCGCCACCCTCGGCCACCTGCGCGCCCTGCCGGTCGGGCTGTTCACCGCTGTCGCGCTCGTGCTCGCCAGCGCCGCGGCACCACTGTCCCCGCTCCGGGATGCGGCGACACTCGGTCCGGTGCTGGAGGTCACGCTGCAGCGTCCGATCGGCTACGTCGTGCTGGCTCCGCTCTCGGCGGTTCTGGACACGCTCACGCTGCTGAGCGTCCACCAGCATGTTGCCGTCGTCGTGACGCTGCTGCTTGGCTATGCCCTGTGGTGGGCGCTGTTCGGGAGGGGGATCGGGGCAGGACTCTCCGCCGGGCGCCGAGCCGTGCGCATCGCGGCGCGCATCGGCGTCGCGTTGGTCGTGCTGCTCGGTACGTACGCTGCGATGGCGGTGATGCCGCGCCCGATGGCGGCGCTCGAGGCAGGGACCGAGATCCTCGCGGTCGACTTCCATGCGCACACGCGCTTCTCGCACGACGGTCGCAGCGACTGGAGCCCGGAGGACGTACGCACCTGGCATCGCAACGCGGGCTTCGGCGCTGCCTATGTGAGCGACCACCGGACCTTCGAAGGCGCGCGCGATGGATGGTCGAACAATCCTCGGCCCGTAGGCGAGGGCACCACGCTGCTGCCGGCCATCGAAGTGGTGTGGCGCGGCGAACACGTGAACGTCCTCGACGCCGATCGCTTCTACAAGGGGCTGCTGAACGGCACCCTCCGTGACATCGACGAACAGGCGCTGCAGCTGGCCAGCTCGATCCCGAACAACGAGCCGGTGCTCATCGAGACTTTGCCGGGCAACTTGTCGAAGATGGTGGCGGCAACCGGTCCGGGCACGGCTGGCGTGCGCGCGATCGAGATCGTCGACGGTGCGCCGCGGGGTCTCGGGCAGGTGCGGCGCGAGCGCGCTCGCATCGTGAAGCTCGCCGACAGCCTGAACCTCGCGCTCGTGGCCGGCAGCGATCATCACGGTTGGGGCTACACCGCCGCGGGGTGGACGTTGATGCGCCTCCCCAACTGGCGCGCCGCGGATTCCGACGCACTGTCACGCGCCATCAGCACCGTGCTGCGGCGCGGGGGTCGCGCCAGCACCAGAGTGGTGGAGCGCTACGTGACCGATACGGAATCGGGGCTGTCGCTTCCGTTCACACTGCCGCTAGTGACGTGGGGAATGATGCGCACGCTCTCCACCGACGAGCGAATCGTGTGGGTGATGTGGGCGCTCGCGCTCTATCTGCTGTGGCGCGTTCGACTGTTCCGGCGCGCGCCGCCGGTTTCCCCAACGCGGTAGCGACCGATGCCGGACCGCGGCTGGCGCGACGCGCTCGTGGTGACGGCCGTGGCCACGATGCTGCGCCTGCTGCTCGCCGCCTGGCTGCCGCTCTTTCCCGACGAGACGTACTACTGGGAGTGGTCGCGCCATCTCGCAGCAGGCTACTACGACCACCCGCCGGCGATCGCGGTGCTCGTTGCGATGGGCGCACGCCTCGGCACACTGCTCGGCGCCGGACCCTCGCCATTCTTCGTCCGCCTCGTCCCGGTGCTCGTTGGCGGAGTCGCCACACTGGCGGGGGGGGGGATCGCGCGCCGCAACCGTGGTGGAAGGGCGGC
>JACMOE010000772.1 GCA_014378185.1 Gemmatimonadaceae bacterium
CGCCCGACTTCGACTCGCCGCCAGGCTTGTTCTCGCCTGACTTCGACCCTGCCTCGCGCTTCGCTGCGTCCGGCCCCTTCTCGGCCTTCAGCTCGTTGGCGGTGCGACGCAGTTCATTTTCTGATTTCGCGGCGTGCTGCCCTGCCTCGTCCGTCTTCGACGCGCCGGCATCCGCCTTGTCCTTCGCGAGCCGGGACTTGAGGTTGTCCATGGCATCGCGCAATCGCTCCGCGCGCTGGGCGAGATCCGTGGCCTCCTTCGCATCGGGCGGCGTTTTCATCGCATCGATACGACGCGATGGATCGGCGAGCGCGCGCTCCTTCTGCGCCAGCTCCTTCGCTTCGTCACCAAGCGTCTGCATGGACCCTTCGTGCGCCGCACGCTTGAGCATCTCGGCACTGCGCTCCAGCTGTTCGCGCATCTTCTGTTGCATCGCGGCGAGGTCCCGCAGGGCGTCGCGGGACTGGTCACCATTCATCTGCTGCGCGGAACTCTCGAGCTTCTGCATCTGAGCCAGCAGCTCCGGTGTGAGCGCCTGCCGCATCAGCGCCTGGGCCTCGCCCAGCTGCCGTGCGAGCGACGTGTCGAGCGCGCCAGCCGCCTTCAACTGTTGCTCCAGCTGCTGCGTGGCCTGCCGCAACTTCTGCACGCGATCGGCCATGGCCCGCTGTTCCTGCGCGAGACTGCGTGCCTTCTCCGCAGCCTCGAAGTTCATGGGTGCCTTCTGCTGGCGCCCCTGACCGGACGCCTCCTTCGCCGCGCCGGAGCGCGCCTGAGCGCGCGCCGCTTCGTCGGTGCGTTGCGCCAGCGCCTTCTGGTCGCGTGCCGCGGCGAGTGCATCCTTCACGGCTGAATCGCCCAGGGCGCGCGCAGCCGTGCGCTGCTCTTCGCTTGTCGCGCGGCGCAGCACCAGTTCGCGGCTTACACCCCGTTGGGACCACGGCGACGCGTCCACGGCTTCCGCGCGCACCGTCACCGCGTCGCCTGGCGCAAGATGCAGCGCGGCAATGTCCACGCTCGCCGTGCCGGACCAGCTCATGCCGACGTCGCGCGCGATCGGATCGACCTGTGGGGCCGACGCGCGCGCGCTGGTGCGGGTGATCCGCACCGACACGCTGGCAACGCCATGATCGTCCGTCGCGAGCAACGTGAGCTGCACCGGCTCCGCGGACACGAGCAGTGTGTCGGCAATCGGCTCAGCGATCACCACGCGCGGTGCGGAGTCCGCGACCACCACGACGTCGAGCGGTTCCGGGAGGTCGGGCACGAGACCCCCGGGACCGCGAGCCGCCCAGTGCAGCTGCACGGACTGCTCTGGCACGAGCTGGCCGGTGAACGCCTGCCCGTGAGCATCGAGCGCGATGCGCATGCCTCCCGCCGACACCAGTGCCACGTCGCTGAGCGGTACCGAGGCGCGCCCCGACACGGACAGCACGCTGCCCCGCGGCAGGCGCAGCACCTCACCCGCGGGCAGTAATTCGTCGGCTCGGCCGAGGTATGCCGGATAGTGCGCGTGCAGCGTCACGGCACCCACGAAGGGGCGGTCGGCAGCATGAACGATGACGCTGTCGCTTGTGGCGCGGCCATCGGACGCCATGAGCCGGAGGTCGCCGCGCAGCGCGTCGATGCTCCACGTCGCCATGCCAGTGGCGGGGTCGATCGCGAGCGTGTCGGTACGCCACGCATCACCGGTCTGGCGGACGTCGAGGTACACGAACCGGCGACCGCGTGCGCTCACGCGCAGGCGCAGCGGTGATCCGCGAAGCAGTTCCTGCGGAGCCCCGACCACGCGCGGACGATCGAGCAACTTTCCCGTCCAGGCATCGATGGGACGGAGCACGGCACGGAGTCCGTCGCCAAACAGGGGCGAGGCGCTCAACAACAGGAGCGCGCCGGCCACTGCGGCACCCGCGCCGAGCGAGGCGCGGCGCGAGCTCGCGCGCCGCATCGCCGGCGCCAACGGTGTGCCACTCGGCAAGGTATCCCGCACGCGGTCCGCAGCCCGCTCCGCCAGTGCTCCCGCGCCCTCGAGTTCCAGCGCGCCCACCAATGCGCCGCGACGCATTCCCTGCTCGTGCTCGATCACGAGGGCGACGTCGCGGCGCGACGTGCGATACCGCAGCCGCCGCCGCGACTGGACCGCGAGGGCGAGCACCGCGATGCCAACCAGCAGCCAGATGACGAGCGGAAGGGCGCGCGGCAGGGCGAGCCACCGCGACCGGCCCAGCGATACGGCGCCAATGGCGAGCAGCACCAGCGTAACCGACACGGCGGCCAACCCACTGGCGACAATCTCCGCGCGGCGCAGGTACCGTTGCTCGCGTTCAATGAGACTGCGGATCGTCATGGAAGCGGCCGGCTCGTGACGGCATAGACGAACAGGTTCACGCCCATGCGCAGCGCCGCCTCGTGCAACGCAATCGGGTCATGATAGGTGTCCGTATCTTCCCACCCGTTGCCAAGATCGCTTGAGTACGTGTAGTACACCGCCAACCGGTCGCCGAGAAAGATTCCGAAGCCGCGCGCTGGCTTGCCGTCGTGCTCGTGGACCTTCGGCACGCCCTTCGGAAAATCGTAGACGGCGTGATAGATGGGATGCGAGAGGGGAACGTCCACCAGCTCGCGATCGGGAAACACGCGCTTGATCTCGCGACGAAAGCTCTCGTCCAGGCCGTAGTTGTCATCCGCATGCAGGAAACCGCCGCGCACCAGGTACTCACGGAGCCGCAGGACCTCGGCGTCGGTGAGCTTGATGTTGCCGTGGCCCGTCAGGTGGATGAATGGATAGTCCCAGAGTTTGTCGTCCATCAGCGTGACGCGAGCCTCCGTCCTCTCCACGGGCAGCGAAGTGCGCTCGCGGATGGCGGCCAGAAGGTTGGGCAGGCTGGATGGATTCGCGTACCAGTCGCCGCCACCGTCGTACTGGAGACGGGCCACGGTAAGCCGTGGTGCGTGACGCGCAGCGGCGAGTGGTACGAGCAACAGGCCGAGAAACAGCGCCGTCGCGGCGGCCCGCAGCGTGGGCGCCTTCACTCGCGCGCCAGCCGATAAGCCACGTTGCGCGATGCGCCCAATTCAGCCTGCAGCGCAGCAGCGACGTC
>JACMOE010000773.1 GCA_014378185.1 Gemmatimonadaceae bacterium
GCGAGTTGAGTGCGATCGGGTTGCGAGAGTTCACCAACGTGAAGACGATCAGGATCCGGCATGCGCCGGGCGCGCAGCGCGGCACCACCGAGTAGCGGCCCGCCGCGCCTACGTCACGGCGCGCAGCATGACTCGAACGGTCGTCCCCGCGCCTGGCGCACTCTCTATCGTGACCGCACCTCCCCAGCTCTCGATCATCCGCCGGGAGATCGCGAGCCCGAGTCCGCTGCCACTGGTGCGGGTGGAAAAGTGCGGCTCGAAGATCCTTGGCAGGACCGAGTCGGGTATCCCGCTGCCATCGTCAGTCACGTCGATGCAGACATGCAGGACGCCGTCGTCGGCGCGCCTGGCTCGCGCCGTCGCCGTCACCGATCGTGCGTCCGCCAGGCGTGCGTTCTCGAACAGGTTGAGCAGCACTTCCCGCAGCTCGTCCGGTCGGGCGAGTGCGTCGGGCAGGTCGCCGTCCGTGACACATCGCCACACCACGTGACTTTCACCGAGCGTCTCGAGTTCGACGACGTCGCGCACGATGGCCGCCACGTTGGTGGGAATGGCCGGCGCGCGCGTCTCCGGCGCACCGCCGTACCGGCTGAAGGCGCGCGCGATCTCGTCGAGCCGGTCGATTTCCGTGAGGATGCGCGGGACATTCTGATCCAGCACGCGCTCGAAATCCGGCCGGCCGAAGGCACGACGCAGGTGCTGCACGCCCAGGCGGATGGGTGTCAGGGGATTCTTGATTTCGTGCGCCACCTGCCGGGCCATCTCGCCCCACGCCAGCACGCGTTGCGCGCGCGCGAGTTCGGTGACGTCGTCGAGGGTGAGCACCGCGCCGCCGCTTTCGAGGCGCGTGAGCTGCCCACGCAGCGTCCGACCCTCCAGCATCATTTCGAAGCCGTCCGCGGTGCGCGCGTCGCGGAGAAAGCCGGCCACGCGGGCGACGACCGTCGGAACCGCCAGCTCGCTCACCGGTGCGCCAGGTGCCGGCACACTCGCCAGCAGCGCATCTGCGCGCGGGTTGGCCAGAATGACACGACCTGTCTCGTCCACGGCGATGACGCCGCTGGCCACGGTCCGCAGCACCGCGGCGGTGCGACGCTGCGCCTCCAGCAGTTCGGCGCGGCTGGCGCCCAGATCGTGTGCCATGGCGCGGAAGGCGCTGAACACCGGCAGAAATTCGCTGACCGCATTGCCGTCGAGGGACACATCGTTCTCGCCGCGCGCCACGGCACGGGCGGCCTGGCGCAGCGCGGCGATTGGCCGCGCCAACTGCCTGGCCGCGACGGCACTCAGCCACAGCGCCGCCGCGGCGCCAAGCGCGGTGGCGAAGAGCACCAGCACGCCCAGGTCACGGCGGCGTCGCTCGAGGAGCACGTCGTCCACACGGGCCGGCGCCGCCAGCACGAGCGAGCCGCGGGAGCCCGGCAGCGCGCGATAGCCGAGCATGCCCGTCGTGCTTCCGAGCGGCTCGGCCTTCGTTGCGGTGACTTCGTCCGCCACGTTGATCCCGATCGCCACGTCCGGCCGCAGCAGGTGGCCCATTGGCGCGAGATCGGCGAACGTGGCATCGCTGGCGGCAATGCGCACGCCGGACCGATAGACCAGCAGCTTGGTGTCCAGCCGCCGTGCCTCGGCGCGCAGCACCTCGGGTTGCGTGGGATCGCCGGAGAATGCACGCATGGTCTCCGTCACCAGGAGGCGACGCGATGCCTGCGCGTCGTCTACCAACTGGCGCCATGACCAGAGTGCGAATGCTGCGGCAGGCACGAGAAAGAACAGGAACAGCGCGATGGACAGCCGTGCGCGGTAACTGCGAACGTTGCGTCGCTGCAGACGAAGCCATCGCCCCACCCTGCCGTCGGCGATGGCACCGGCCAGCCAGATCAGCCCGACGACCGCCAGGTTTGCGAGGACCAGCAGGCCGCCGCGCGGCACGAGCGTGTCGAGGTCGCGGAGGTCGACTTCGACGTGAGCGCGTGCAGGGCCGATCCGGCTGGCGAGGGGCCAATCCCCATGGAGCTCGCTGCCGATGCGACGCCATTGAATGGACGCGCGCTGCTCCACCGAATCTCCCGCCACCTGCACGGAGTACAGCGGCTCGTTGGTCGCGGACGCGGCGAGCCCGAACCAGCGGGCGTATGCATCGGTGCCGATGAGTCGTGTCTTCGGCGCGACGACAATGGTGACGGCGCCGCCGATCATCGGCACGGCGATCGTCCGCGTTCCGAACGCGCCCGACGTCGACGCGACCTCCACCAGTCGCCCTTCAGCCTGCGCGGCGACCGCGGCGATGCCCACGGTATCGAACGCCGGCGTGAACGGCGCCGATCCGAATGCCGCCAGCAATTCCCCGCCACGCCAGGACATGAGGGCGACGGGATACCCCGAAGCCGGCAAGTCGGACTTCACGTAGCGCTCGAGCAGGTCCTGCTGCGTCAGGGGAAGCTCGCGACCACGCAGCCGGCTTGCGAGTCGCTCGCCCAGGGTGATGCCGTAGGCATCGGGGCCACCGAGCCCACGCACGTCGCGCTCAGCCAGCTCCACCCGGCCGCGCGACGCGCTGCCCCACACCACGGAGGTTGCCGCCAATGCCGCCACCGTGCCGGCGGCGAGCAGTCCACGGCGGGACGGGCGGGCGAACACCACGGCGGCAACCGCAAGCGCCCAGAGCACGGTGAACCATTGCGGCCATTGACCGGGCGCCTGCCACACGAGGGGCGCGAGCAGTGCAGACACGAGTGCGAGGATGGGCCCTGACCACACCGGCGCGCCGCGACGCCCACCAAGCGCGTGTCGCCCGCCCCATCCAGCCAGGACCAGCAGGGCGGTGGCCGCGAGACACAGTGGCACGCTCCAGATGAGCCAGAGTGCGCCGGTCGCCCCATCGCCGGGCGGTCGAATGCCGCCCGCGAGCGCTCGAAGCGCGAACGGGCCGATGATGATGGCGAGCAACGCGACGGCAACCGCCAGGATGCGCGGCAGCCGATTGCCGATACGCCGCTTGGCCAGGAGCACCAGCAGCAGCACTGTTGCCGCCGTCAGTCCGAGCGCGGCGGCGTTGGCGGTGTAGGCGTGCCCTGCATCCAGGTAGTAGACGGACGGGTCGAAGAGCCGCGAGCGCGTGGAGAATTCGCTCAACCGGACGACGGCAACGCAGCGGAGCGCGACCAGCGAACCCACCACGACCGAGAGGACGCCTCCATCGCGTCGCGCCGCGGTGACCAGAAAGGCCAGCATCGCCACCAACAGCGCGACACCCGCGCGTACGCGCGCCCGCTCGAGCAGCCGGTAGCGCACTTCTTCCACTGATGGCACGAGCGCCCGGGCAGTGAACAGGGGACGGGCGCCATCGACATACCGGAGCTCGTCGGCCGCCGCGGTGTCGGTCGGCGGCACGATGGCAAAGCCCTCGGTCACCTCGCCACTGCGGAGGCGCTGCGCCAATCCGCGAGTGAGATGGTCGGCGGGCGAGTACGCATAGAGCAGCGAGGCGGCGATGGTCCGCACGGGTGCGCTGTCCTCGACGACATACAGCGTGAGGCCGAACGGTGTCTGCACCACGCCGCTCGGTGCAACGAGCGCACGCGGGTCCGCATGCAGGGTGCCTGCCCAGGCCGCGAGCGAATCACCCCGGTACACCAGCGCGGCGCGATGTTCTTCATCCCGGAGCTCGTGCTCGAGCGCCGCCACGGCCGCTGACGCTTCGACCGGCACATGTCGCGCCTGCCGCGCGACGCGACGCAGCGTGCGCAACTCCGCATCCACGGCGCGCGCCAGTTGCACGCGCTGGTCTGCCGCCTCTGCGCTGCCCACCTCCGCGGGGGCACGCGTGAAGCGTGCGAGCCGCCACTGGGCACGCCCGCCAACGACCGCCACGATGGCCAGGGCGGTAACGGCGATGACGAGCGATCCACGCGCGGGGCCGCGGGCGTACCAGCGCA
>JACMOE010000774.1 GCA_014378185.1 Gemmatimonadaceae bacterium
AAACGGGTGTCGATTCCCCTGTGAGAAGCGCTTCGTCGGCACGGGTGTGGCCTTCGAGAACGACGCCGTCCGCAGGAAAAGCTTCGCCGGGAAGCACTTGCACGAGATCGCCTGCCACGAGCCGGCGCACCGCGATGCGCTCGAACACGCCTGCATCGTTGCGCCGCAGCGTGGTCGGCGGCAGACGACGCATCAACGATTCGAGCGCGCCGGCGGTTCTGTCGCGCAGACGCTGCTCGAGCAGGCGCCCGGAGAGCAAGAAGAAAACGAACATCGTGACCGAGTCGAACCACACTTCGTGACCGAGGGCGCTCGCCGGATCGAACGTCGCGACGGAACTGGCGCCGAATGCGATCGCAATGCCCAGCGCCACGGGCACGTCCATGCCGATCACGCGATTGCGCACATCCCGCAGCGCGCTGGCGAAAAACGGCCAGCACGAAAAAAGCACGACAGGCAAGGTCAGCACCCACGACGCCCATCCGAGCAAGCGCGCGATGTCCGGGGTGATGTCGCCTTCGGGAGCCACGTAGGCCGGCACCGCATACATCATGACCTGCATCATGCAAAAGCCTGCGACCAGCCAGCGCCAGAGCAAGACGCGGCGCTCTTTTTCGCGAGATTCGCCATCGAGGAGGTCGCCGGCGGGCACCGCGCCATAGCCGGCGCGAACGAGCGCCGCCATCCAGCTGGAGGGACGCGTGCGCGCGGGTGACCATTCGATGCGTGCTGTGCAGGTCGCACCCTGGACCTGCACGCCGCGCACGCCTTCGACCTGCGACAGCGCCGCTTCGACGGCCAGCGTGCACGCCGCGCAGTGCATGCCTTGCACGCTGATGAACGACTCCTGCCAGTCGCTGTCGGCGGCGAGGGTCCGGCTGAACGACTGCCATTCCGCTGAATCGTCGAGCGTTGCCCAGGGCGAAGCTGCGGCGATGATCGGGTGGCGGACAAGCGCGGCGGCGGACATGGCGTCAAGGCTATCCGCGTGCCTGTGCGAAGCGCTTGACATGGATCAACCGCGGACGCCGGCAGGCGCCCTACCCTGCATCGATCCACTTCGAAAGCGCTCCATGTACGACAAGATCCTCGTCACGACCGATGGCTCGACCCTGTCGAAGAAAGCCGTGCGCAGCGCCATCCAGTTCGCGTTGGCCACCGGCGCGCAGCTGATGGTGCTCCACGTCGTGCCGCGCTATCCGGTGAGCTACTTCGAGGGCGCGGTCGCGATGAGTCCCGACGAGCTCGCGCGCACGGAGAAGGTCTGGTCGGACAAGGGCCAGGAGCTTGTCGATGGCGCCGTACGCCTGGCGCATTCAGCGGGCGTCGCGGCCAAGGGCATGATCATGACATCCGACCTGGTGGCCGAGTCGATCGTGAGCGCCACGAAAAAACACAAGTGCGATCTGGTCATCATGGCGTCGCACGGCCGCAAAGGCATCAAGCGTTTGCTGCTCGGGAGCGAAACACAGCACGTGCTGACGCACAGCACGGTACCCGTCCTGGTGTTGCGCTGACTACGGTGATTCCTGAACGTGCAGCGTCACCGAAGGTGGCGCAGCGACATGCACGAATAAGGCCGGATGCGGCGCACCGGCGGCTGGCACGTATGGCCGCCTATATTCATAGGGGCCCATCATCGGTACCCACTCATCGCCTTCATCACGGGACGATTCGTCGACTTCAGAGTCACCCGATCGTCCAGGGTCGCCTTGGACCTTGCCCTCGGCATCCACTGGCGGCGCGGATGCGGCCGACGAATCCGATTCCCTGGCATCGGAGAACTCCCCGGAGTCCGACGAATCGTCGCTCAGGTCGTCGAACCTGAGGATCGGGGGAAGCTCGACAGGGCGCACTGGGGCAGCGCCGGTGCTGCTGGAGCTCGACCCATACGGGTGCGCGCTCGAACTGCTCGAACTGCTCGAACTGCTCGAACTGCTGAAACCGGTCGAACTGCTGGAACCCGAGTCAACACTTCCGGTTTTGGTTTCTTCCAGAACCGAACGCCCGGATGGCGATTCCACACCTTCTCCAGCGTCGCGCGACGCAATATGAATAGTCAGGTCCGGCGCAGAAACCGCGCCGGTTGGCGAGAGCAACTGCATCGTTCCGCGCGCCGGCGGGACGTCGATGTGAAGCCGATTCACACCAGGCCACCACGAATACAACGCATCGACCACCAGATTCCAGGCGTTCAAAAACCAGTGCGCCGATTCGGTCTGCATTTTTTCCGCATCGAGCCCCGTGCTGGCAAGTGAGCCTCGCACCTCTGCCGGAATCGACAGGAAGGCCGCGAGAGACAGCAGCAATATGACAGTCAGGTCCATCGACGCAGGCTCTCTTTCGTCCGGATCCATCACGGCGAGGGCCAGCATAGTGACGAGCTCGGCCAACACGCACAGCATCTGTCGCATAGCTGTGTTGGCCCAGATGTGCTCCAGCGTAGCGGCCGGGTTCGTCAGGTTTTCGATGATGGCGTGGAAATCTGCAGGCCGGTAACGCGTCTGCAGTCCCATGTCTTCGGCGACGCGCGACTGCCAGACGGCGCCGTTGGCGCCGTCCAGACTCTCGACCACACTCGAACACGTCATCGCAGCCAATCCCGCCGCGAACAGGGCGTGGAAATCCCGATCGCTCTCGTTGAAATTCATCGCCCCGCGCATGGCCTCGCGGAACAGCAAGAAATTAAGCAGACAAAGGACGCCGTAAATGATCGAAGGGGGGATCAGGCGGTTGCGGTCGAAATTGTTGTCGATCAATTCCTGACCGTCGATGACTCTGCCCGTCGCCGGATCGATCACTTCGATCCGCCCGACCGCGTTACGGAAAATCCCGACCTGCAAATCCCGCGCCCCTTGCGCCATCATGCGTGATGCGATGGTGCCGTACCCCGCGAGCAGCTCGTAACGGAAATCACTTCCGCGCGACGCGCGCTGCATAGCCCATACGTAGCCCGCGAGCAGCGGAGTTGCGCCTCCGAACACGGCCCCGGCCGTCATGAGCAAGCGCATCCGGGTCGAGTTGTTCGGCAGCTGTTGCCTCAATGCGATCAGCTGAACACCTCGCGCTCCGGCAAACGCGCTGACCACACCGATGGCGGCGCCCAGCCCCGCGATGCCCGCCATGGATCCCGTGATCCCCTGTGTGGAAGCAACGACCCAACGCATGCCGATCGCTCGGCCGACCGGCAGCGCAATCGATTGGAAAACACCGTCCCGGAACGCCATCACGAGCGCCACCATCACTTCGGGCCCCCAATGATCAGCGATCCACCGTGACAAGGGCCACGCGTGTGTGACCGGACGCGATCGGCCCGTCAATGCCTGTCGCTCCACTGCGGAAAAGCTCGTGCCGGGACGCACGCTGACGCTGTGTTTGTGCTCCTCGTCGTCGCTCTCATACGACTGGGAAACGGGGTTGTATGCAGCGCGCGGGCGCACCGAGATCGTTCCTTCCGGCGCGACACGTGAACGGGGAGAAGTCATCGACCGTTGCGCTGCAGGCGACCCCGGTGATTGCGGCGCATACAACATCGACGTATG
>JACMOE010000775.1 GCA_014378185.1 Gemmatimonadaceae bacterium
CACGCTCGACGTCGTGGGTGCAGACGCCGACGCGGGTGCGTTCTATCCCACCATGCTGCTCTACAACAACAAGCCGTTCCAACGCAGTGCGCCGCATGACGTCGAGGCATTCGGGCCCGTCAACACCATCATGCCCTACGGCACCATCGAGGAGGCAATCGCGCTCGCGAAACTCGGCAAGGGCAGTCTTGTCGGCTCGCTGTTCACCGCGAACGATGACGTCGCGCGGCAAGTGGCACTGGGCACCGCGGCGTATCACGGGCGCTTGCTGCTCGCCAACCGCCACAGCGCAAAGGAGTCCACTGGTCATGGATCACCGCTGCCGCACCTCGTGCACGGTGGTCCGGGCCGCGCCGGCGGTGGTGAGGAGATGGGCGGCGTGCGCGGCGTGCTGCACTACATGCAGCGCACCGCCATCCAGGGTTCGCCGCAGACGGTCGCCGCGGTCACCCGCGAATGGAGCAAGGGCGCGACGGAGCGACGCGACCGTCTGCATCCGTTCCGCAAGTATTTCGAGGAGCTGGAAATCGGGGAGACGCTCATCACGCACCGGCGCACCGTGACGGAGACGGATGTCGTGAACTTCGCCGGCATCTCGGGCGACTTTTTCTATGCGCACATGGACGACATCGCGGCGAAGGAGTCGCTGTTCGAGAAGCGCGTCGCTCACGGCTACTTCGTGCTGTCCGCGGCGGCGGGCTTGTTCGTGGATCCCGCGCCCGGTCCCGTGCTTGCGAACTATGGGCTGGAAGGGCTGCGCTTCGTGAAGCCGGTGTACATCGGCGACACCATTCAGGCGCGACTTACCTGCAAGCAGAAGACGGCCAAGGAGGATCGGGAGGGGCAGATTCCGCAGGGTGTGGTGCACTGGGATGTGGAGGTCACGAACCAGGATGCGGAGCCCGTTGCGGTCTACACCATCCTCACGCTCGTGCGTCGGCAGGCGGGTGCCGGCATGACGGTGTCTGGCGCGCAGGTGGAAGCCAGCCTTCAGGCGGAGGCGCCGGACACCGTGACACCGGCCACAATCATGGCCAGGACCGAGCCGGGGTCGGCGCCGGTGCGCGTCACCTGACGTGTCGGCGGCAGCGGAACAAACAGTTGTAAGGGCCTACTACTAATATCTGAAGACATCCACCCAATCCACGACGGAGTTCACGTGATCGCTCGCCTGTTTGCAACTGCCCTGCTGGTCCCCGCTCTTGCCGTTCCTGCCGCGACGCGGCCAACGCCGGCCGCTCCCGCGATCTGGAACATCGACAAGGGTCATTCCAGCGTGAACTTCCAGATCCGCCATTTCGTGAGCAAGGTCCGGGGCGCGTTCGCGGACTTCAAGGGCACCATCACCGCCGACCCCGAGTCGTGGGACAAGGCGCAGATCGACGTCGAGATCAGCACGCCGAGCATCACGACGCACAACGACCGCCGCGACGCGGACCTCCGCTCGCCCAACTTCTTTGCGGTGGACACCTTCCCGACGATCACCTTCAAGAGCACGAAGATCGAGCGCAAGGGCGACGACGCGAAGATCTACGGCAACCTCACGATGCGTGGGGTGACGAAGGCCGTGGTGCTTGACGGACACTTCAACGGCATCCAGAAGGGATCCGGCCAGCAGACGGATCGCGTCGGCTTCGATGCGTCTACCACCATCAACCGGCTGGACTACGGCGTGAAATGGAACCGTGTCGTCGAG
>JACMOE010000776.1 GCA_014378185.1 Gemmatimonadaceae bacterium
CCGGCGTTGCCGCGCTCGCCGAGTGCGTGCACATCAGCGTCATCGACATTCCATCGCTGCTCACACTGGCTCGCGAGCGCGCAGTGGATCTCACTATCGTGGGTCCCGAGGGGCCGCTCGCCCTCGGCATCGTCGATCAGTTCCGCGCGGCGAAGCTGCCCATCTTCGGCCCCACACAGGCGGCCGCCGAGATCGAAACGTCCAAGGCGTTCGCGAAGCAGCTCATGCTGGACGACGGCATCCCCACGGCCTCCGCCGAAATGCACGCGCACGCGGCACCCGCGAAGAAGTGCGCCCGCATGTTCGGCGCGCCCGTGGTGGTGAAGGCATCAGGCCTCGCCGCCGGCAAAGGTGTCATCGTGTGCCAGACCATCGCCGAGGCCGACGCGGCCATCGAGGACATGCTCGAAGGCAACCGATTCGGGTCCGCGGGCGCGGAAGTGCTCATCGAGGAGTTCATGGAAGGCGAGGAACTCTCCGTCTTCGCCATCACGGATGGCACGTCGTTCGTGCGACTCCCGACATTGCAGGATCACAAGCGCCTGCTCGACCACGACCTCGGCCCCAACACCGGCGGCATGGGCGCGTACGTGCCCATCACCCTTCCGCTGCGTCCCGATCGTCCGGTGAGCGACGGCGATACGGCGATCGACGCGGTGATCGATCGCACGCTCAAGGGCCTTGCCGCGCGCGGTCGGCCCTTCACGGGTCTGCTCTACGCCGGCCTCATGATGACGCGCGATGGCCCACGCGTCGTGGAGTTCAACTGCCGCTTCGGCGATCCGGAAACGCAGGCGCTCATGCCCGTGCTCACCGGCAGTTGCCGGCTGCTCGACCTCATGCTCGCCGTGGGCCGCGGTGAGCCGCTGCCCAGGGCCGAGATGGAAGCACGCGGCGCGTGCGTGACCACGGTGCTCGCGGCGGCCAACTACCCCGACGCGCCCCGCACTGGCGACTCCATCCTCCTTCCACCGGAGGAAGACGACGTCGTCGTCTTTCATGCCGGCACGGCACTCGACGGGAGCGGACAGCTCGTGACGGCGGGCGGACGCGTGCTTGCGGTGACCGCAACCGGCACGTCGGTCGCGGAAGCGCAGCGCCGCAGCCTCGACGTCGCCAGTCGGGTGCAGTTCGAGGGCAAGCAGCTCCGCACCGATATCGGATGGCGGGAGATGGCACGTGCCGGAGCTCCCGGAAACTGAGACGATCGCTCGCGATCTCGATCGCGAGTTGCGCGGACGCATCATCACCGGCGTCGTGGTTCGGCAGCCCGACGTCTTGCGCGAGGTGTCGGCGCAGGAATTTTCGGCGCGGATCACCGGCGCGTCCATCCTCGCATCCTGGCGGCGCGCCAAGCTGGTGATCATCGACCTGTCGAGCCGCGACCGCATCGTGGTGCAGCCGCGCTTTACCGGCGCCCTGCTCCTGTCTGCAGGTCCGTTGCCGGAGCCCGAGGCTCGCTACTCCACGCTGCATGCGACGCTGGACGACGACCGCGACCTCCACTACCGCGACATCCGTCGCCTTGGCACGGTGGCGCTGATGTCGCCCGGTCGGTTCGCTGACTATGTCGACGATTTGGGCGTGGAACCTCTTGACCCGGCGTTCACGGTAGCCCATCTATCGGTACTTCTTCGGGGGTCGAAGCAGGCGGTGAAGAAGCTGCTCATGGATCAACGCATGGTAGTGGGAATCGGGAACATCTACGCGAACGAAGCCTGCTGGCGCGCCGGCATCGATCCGTCGCGCCGCGCGGCCGACGTGGACGACGCGGCCGTCGAGCGTCTGCACGCGGGCATCGTCTCCGTGCTGACGGAGTCGATTGCCGCGCGAGGCACTTCATTTCGCGACTATCGCGACGCCTCGGGCGGACGCGGCGATTTCCAGCGGTCGCTCGCGGCATATGGCCGAGGCGGTGAGCCATGCCTGCGCTGTGGCGCGCGTCTCGTCGAGACGCATGCCATTGACGGACGCACGACGGTGTTATGCGCGCATTGTCAAAGGTAGGGCTCGTGCGGCCGCCCACGCCGGCGGCACAGCTCGCGTGCATGCGCGACGCCGTGAAGGCCGGCGCGAAGGATCGGCCCGGCGTCTACCGCATGCTCGCGGCGGATGGCGAGATCGTGTACGTGGGCAAGTCCAAGAAGCTGCGCACGCGGCTGCTGAGCTATTTTCGCTGTGAGTTTCCCGTTGACAAGGGGGCTCGTATCGTGCGCGAGGCCGATCGCATCGAGTGGGATTACCATCCGAGCGAGTTTGCCGCGCTGCTCGAGGAGTTGCGCCTCATCAAGCGCTACCGGCCACGCCTCAACGTGGCCATGAAGCGCGATGCTCGGCACTTCGCGTTCATCAAGCTCACGCGTGGCATCGCGCCCAAGCTGCTCGTGGTGCGCGGTTCCGGCGGCGACGACGCACAGATCTACTACGGCCCGTTCCACGGTGCGCAACGCGTGGGCGAGGCCGTCCGTGAGCTCAACGACGCACTCGGCCTGCGCGATTGCCGGCTCGACCAGCCGATGCACTATGCCGACCAGCCCGAGTTGTTCAAGGGCTTTCCTCGCACACCGGGCTGCATCCGGTACGAGATCAGGAGGTGTCTGGGGCCCTGCGTGGGCGGATGCACGGCCGCGCAGTACGACACGCGCGTCCAACTCGTGCGCGGTTTTCTCGATGGGGCAGATGACGGTCCGCTGCGCGCACTGCGCGAGGAGTTGGTCGCGGCGAGCGAGCGCCTCGAGTTCGAGCGCGCGGGTAGCCTGCGCGACAAGCTCCAGCGACTCGAGGGGCTGCGCGAGCAGTTCATCAGGTTCCGGTTCGCCATCGAGACGCTGTCGTTCGTCTACACCGTGCCCGGCTTTGACGGCGACGATCGCATCTACCTGATCCGTCGCGGTCGCGTGCGCAGCGAACATGTGATCCCGCGCAGTGCGTCCGACCGCCTGCGACTCATCGACATGGTGACGGACGTGTTTGCATCGGTGGAGCGGGAGAGCGCGCAGCTGCCGGCGCACGAGATCGACGAGCTGCTCCTCTTGTCGTCCTGGTTCAGGCGCTTTCCAGCGGAGCTCGCTCGGTCGCGCGCTGCCTCCGCGTATGTGGCGGAGTGCGCGTGACGTGCTGTACATCACATCGCAGGGTGGCGAGGCTCTTGCACTTTCGCCGGTGGACGCCCGACGCACGGGCGACAGTGACGAAGGCGATGGCGACCTCCTGGCAAGCGACGACTCTCGTGCAGTGCATCAGCCTCAAGCCGTGGCTCTCCTATCCGGGCTGTGACGGATCAGGCGGCTGCCACGACCTGACACTCGGCCGCATCTACGAGATGCTCGGCATAGAGGCCAATGGGTCGTTCTACAGGATCCTGGACGACTCCGGCGACGATTTCCTGTATCCTGCGTCGCACTTTCTGTCGGTGTAGTCGGCGGACGAATACTGCACCGTCCGTCGTTAAACGGTACACGAGCATGAGCGTGAGCGCGAAGCCTTGAGCTTTGAGCGAACCAGGGCTCGCGCTTCAGGCTCGAGCTGGAGCTCGAGCTCTGATTGGCTCACTGCTGGATGCTCACGCTCAAGCTCGAGCAGGAGCTCGGGCACTCCTGACTCACCACTAGCCGTCCGCCAATCCCCGTCCGCCGAGTTCAACGATCTCCACCTCGGTGCGCCCATCCTCAATGGTGAGGATGCCCACGCTGGCCTCCAGCTTGAATCGCCGCGCCCCCGCAGCGCCGGGATTCACCACCAGCCGGCCGTCCTCGCCACGCGCAACCAGCTGCCGGTGGGTATGCCCAAACACGATCACGTCCGCGTCATGTGCGTCGAGCAGCTTCGCCGCCGTGGGCGAGCCCACCTCGTGGCCGTGCGAAACATGGATGCGCACGCCGTCGATCGTGACCTCGATCGATTGAGCGAGTCGCCGGTCGCCGGGCGAGTCGGTGTTGCCGAAGACAGCCTGCACGGGCGCGATGAGCGCGAGCTCGTCAAGGATCGCGTCGCCTCCCACATCGCCCGCGTGAAGGATGAGCTCGACGCCAGCGAGCGCCGTGTGCACCTCCGCGCGCACCAGGCCGTGCGTGTCGGAGATCAGCCCAATGACATGCCTTCCCCGCTCGCTCACGCGTCGTCCGGCGCATCACCCCAACGCTTGCCGAGCTGGTGTTCCACGCCAAGCTGATCCAGCACGCGTGCGACGACGAAGTCCACCAGCTCCGCGATCGCGGAGGGCCGGTGATAAAACCCCGGACTCGCGGGCAGCACCACGGCGCCAGCACGCGTGAGCCGCAGCATGTTCTCCAGATGAATGACGCTGTACGGCGTCTCGCGCGGCACGAGCACCAGTGTGCGCCGTTCCTTGAGTGCAACGTCAGCCGCGCGCTCCACGAGTGAACGTGAGGTTCCCTGGCTGATGGCGCTCACCGTGCCCATCGAGCAGGGACAGATCACCATGCCGCGGTTGCGCGCGGAACCAGACGCCGGCGCGGCGCCGCGATCGTCGTCATCGTACACGGTGACGAGCGCATCCCACGCATCGGCACCCACGGCGACCCGCAGCGTCTCCTGCGAATCGATGTCCGTTTCCGTGCGGAGCAACCGCAGCCCGTGACTCGACACGATGAGCTGCACCGGTTGACGCACAACGAGCAACTGCTGGAGCAGCCTGACGGCGTACGGTGCGCCCGATGCACCGGTGATGGCCATGACGATGGGCAGCGGCGCACTCATGCGAGCAATCGTCCGGCGAGCACGAAGCCCAGCAGCGTGAGGCTGATCACCCCGTTCATGGTGAAGAATGCGGCGTCGAGCTTCGACAAGTCGCCGGGACGAACGAGTGAATGCTCGTACAGCAGGAGCGTTGCGGCAATCACCACCCCCGCCCAGTAGAGTGTGGCGGAGACACCCGCCACCGGGAATGCCGCCAGCCCGACGAGGACGAGGCACGAGACCGTGAGAACGTGAAGGCCACGCGCGATGAGTATGGCCCCACGCTCACCAGACGCCACCGGGATGGAATGCAGCCCCTGCGACACGTCGAAGGCGATATCGGGAAGCGCATACAGGATGTCGAAACCGGCGCCCCACGACACCACAGTGGTGGCCAGGAGGCACAGCAGCCACCACGGGCGACTCCACTGCCCCGTCACGGCGAGATAGCCGCCCACCGGCGCAATCGACATGCCGATGCCCAGCACGATGTGCGCGAAGCGTGTGAACCGCTTGGTGACGCTGTAGAAGAATACCCACGCCAGCGCGAGGGGTGACAGCGCGAGGCACAGCAAATTCAGCTCGGCGGCGGCGCCCACGAACACCGCCGACGCGAGCACCACCGCAATCGACGCCTCGCGCACCGAGAGCGCGCCGCGAGGTATCTCGCGCATCACCGTGCGCGGATTGCGTGCGTCGAATTCGCGATCCACGATGCGATTGAATCCCATGGCGGCAAATCGAGCGGCCGTGAACGCCAGGACAGTCCAGCCGAGCGTCGGCCAGGATACGGCGTGTGAGTAGGAGGCAAGGATCACCCCGATCAGCGCGAAGGGCAACGCGAACACCGTGTGTGGCAACTTCACGAAGCTGGCGTACGTGGAGAGGCGCGTCGCCCCGGCGAACGTCTGTCCCTCGCGAACCGGCTGGGGCGCGGAGTTCATGTCACGTCGCGCCGATGCCCAGCGACGGCCACATCGCGTCCACCGCCGCCTTCGTCGCATCATCCATGACGATCACCGACGGCCACTCCCGCGTGAAGCCCTCTTCAGGGAACTTGCGCGTGGCGTCGATGCCCATCTTGGAGCCGTAGGTGAACGCACGCGACGAATGGTCGAGCACATCCATCGGCCCCATCGTGAAGCGCGTGTCGCGCTCCGGATCGATGTTGTTGAGCGCCACCCACCACGCCTCCTGCGGATTGCGCACGTTCACCCACTCGTCCACCACCACCAGCACCTTGGCCAGCGACATCAGCCCCTGGCCCCACATCGCATTCATCACCTTGTACGCCTGCCCGGGATATTCCTTCCGGATGCTGATGAACACGAGGTTGTGGAAGATGCCCTCCGCCGGCATGTGATAGTCCACGATCTCGGGAATCGTGAGCTTCAGCAATGGCAGGAAGATTCGCTCCGTGGCGTGGCCAAGATAGAAGTCCTCCATTGGTGGCCGCCCCACGATCGTGCACGGGAAGATGGGATCGCGTCGCATCGTCACCGCCGTCACGTGCACCAGCGGATACAGGTCCGCCAGTGAGTAGAACCCTGTATGATCTCCGAATGGACCTTCTGTGACGAGCGCTTCCGCCGGGTCGATGTAGCCCTCGATCACGAAATCCGCATCGGCCGGTACCTCGAGGTCGCAGGTGACCGCCTTCGCCAGCATCACCGGCTTCTTGCGCAGGAAGCCAGCGAAGATGAACTCGTCCACCGTGGGCGGCAACGGCGCGGTCGCGGCATACAACGACGCAGGATCCGCTCCCACCACGATCACCACGGGCATCTTCTCGCCACGCTCGGCCATCTCGCGCCAGTGCGCCGCGCCCACCTTGTGCCGCTGCCAATGCATGGCCAGGGTGTTCTTCCCCATCTGCTGCACGCGGTACATCCCCACGTTGCGGATGCCCCGCTTGGGATCATGCGTGATCACCATGGGCAGCGTGATGTACGGGCCGCCGTCCTCGGGCCAGCAGGTGAGGATTGGCAACTTGTCGAGGTCCACTTCGTCGCCACGCCAGATCACCTCCTGGCAGCGCGGGCTGGTCGTCATGCGCGGTGGAAACTTTGCCACCTCCATCAGCTTGGGCAGCATGGACAGCTTGCCCATGATGCCCTCTGGCACCTTGAGATCGAGCAGCTTCGTGATGCGATCGCCGTGATCATCCAGGCGCTCGACGCCGAGCGCCATGGACATCCGCGACATGGAGCCGAAGAGGTTGATGCCCACCGGATAGGCCGAACGCGATCCATCGCGCAGGATCACGTGCTCGAACAGCAGCGCCGGTCCACCGCCCGGCTGCTTCATCACACGATCCGCAATTTCGCAGAGTTCCAGGTGCACGCGCACCGGATGCGTGATGCGCACGAGTTCACCAGCGGCTTCTATGGCGTCAACAAATTGAGAAAGCGTGTCGAGGGACAATTGTGGTGCGGTTTAGAGAAAGAAAAGTTCGGCAACAGCACAGCGTTTGTCGTTGGCATCGCGAATCATGCGAATTCCGCGAATCTCCGCGAATAAAAGCGAGGGAATTCGCGCCGATTCGCGGGATTCGCTGGATTCGCGTTGGCACCGGTCAACGCCCTTTTCCATAACGATCAACGCCCTTCAACGCTTTACCCCCACATGAATCGCCGCGATGCCGAGACTCAATGACTCCCACCGCACTTCCATGAACCCCGCTGCCTCCATCCGCCGCGCCAGTTCTGGCTCCGCCGGAAAGTTTGCCACGGACTTCGGCAGGTACTTGTACGCCGTGCGATGTCCACTGATCACCCCACCAACGAACGGCAGCACCTGGTGAAAGTAGAAATGGTAGAGCGTCCGCACGATCCACGACCGCGGCGTCGTGAACTCGAGGATCACGAACCGCGCGCCCGGTCGCAGCACCCGATGCACTTCCACAAGGGCCGCGTCGAGCGACGCAACGTTCCGGATGCCGAACGCCACCACCGCGCCGTCCACCGACGCATTGCCCAGCGGCAGCTCCTGCGCGTCGGCGCCAACGGGGGCAAGCCGCTCCCGCGATGCCTTGCCCCTGCCCGCCTCGAGCATGGGCACCGCGAAATCGGCGCCCACGATGAAGCCCCGGAAAGCTTGCTGCCGGGTCAACTCCGCGCCCACATCCAGTGTTCCCGCGCAGAGGTCGAGATACTGGCCGGCGGGCACACGGTGCCAGTCGAGGGCCCGCAGCGCGC
>JACMOE010000777.1 GCA_014378185.1 Gemmatimonadaceae bacterium
AGCCACGTGATGAGCTGCGTATCCTCGTCGTCCGGATGCGCGCCGATCACCAGCACCCGCGCCGTGACATCCAGCCCCGCCACAGCTTCACCCACCACGATCGCGCCGCGCTCCTGCGAAATCAGGAGGCGCGGCGCGGCAAGGAGCAACAGGAGTGCGGCGGTCACTCTTGATTTCATCTATGATATCCGTTCTTGGTGGTACGGGAATGAACAGCATTGACCACAGGGGACACAGGGGACACAGGGGACACGGAGGACTGCTTCAACGGGGATGAAGGCACCCGCGCAAATGACAACGCTCCGCTTGTCGATGTATCTCCCGCAGTTCCCCGTGTCCCCTGTGTCCCCTGTGGTTATGCAGTTGCTGTAACCTGCACTACACCTTGGTGGCCTTCCGCTTCTCCTTGGCTACCGGAACCGCGAGCACTTCGCTCACGATCCGCTTCTGCTCCGCCTTGTGCGCCTCGGAGTAGCCCTCCGCCGGACTCGCCCGTTCCGGACGCCCCACGTACCTGATGGTGAGCATGTTGCCCGTCGCCACGCGAAGTTGCGGTGCCACGAAGGTCCACGCCCCCATGTTCTTCGGCTCCTCCTGCGCCCACACGACATCCTCCAGGTTGGGATATCGATCCACGAGCGCTGCGACGTCCGCACCTGGCCACGGGTAAAGCTCATCTACCCGCACGAGTGCGACATCAGTCGCATCCGCGCTCCTGGCCTCCAGCAAGTCGTAGTACATCTTGGCTGTGCAGAGCACCAGACGACGCACGTCATTCACGCGCTCGCCCACCGACGCATCGTCGATCACCGGCTGGAACGACCCGGACGCAAGCTGCTCGATCCCCGACGCGGCGGCAGGCAGGCGCAGCAGGCTCTTGGGCTGCATCAGGACCAACGGGCACCGCTCGCTCCGCATCACCTGCCGGCGGAGGATGTGGAAGTATTGCGCCGGCGTGCTGGGATACGCCACGCACATATTGCCCTCGGCACATAGCTGAAGAAAGCGCTCCAGCCGAGCGCTCGAATGCTCTGGCCCGCCCCCTTCGTAGCCGTGCGGCAGCAGCAGCACCAGGCCACTCCACTGGCCCCACTTGGCGCGATCCGCCGAGATGAACTGGTCGATGATCGGTTGCGCCACGTTCACGAAATCACCGTACTGCGCCTCCCACAGCACCAGGTCGTTCTCGGTCGCCGTGCTGAACCCGTACTCGAATCCCATCACCGCCGTCTCGGACAACGGGCTGTTGTAGATCTCGAATCGCCCGGCCGCATTCAGGATGTTCGCGAGCGGAGTGAACGTGCCCCCCGTCTCCACGTCGTGCAGCACCGCGTTGCGGTGCGCAAAGGTGCCGCGCTCCGCATCCTGCCCGCTGATGCGCACGCCAGTGCCGCGCTGCAACAACGAGCCGAACGCCAGCGCCTCGGCATGCCCCCAGTCGATGAGATGCTTGTGCAGCGCATCGCGGCGGCGCTCGATCACCTTGAGCAGCTTGGGCGAACCCCTGAAATCGGATGGCCAGGCGAGGAGTTGCTCGTTGAGCGCTTCCAGGTCGGGCGCCGCGACACCGGTCTCGGGATCGGCGATCTCGTCCGCTACCGGATGCGACTTGCTGCCGCGCGCATGCGTGTCGTCCGCGGGCACCGCAGCCTTCATCTCCTTGTGCAGCGCGGCGAGCTTGTCGCTGAACTCGGTGTCGATGGCCTTCGCTTCCGCCTCGGTGACGATACGCTCGCGCACCAGCCGAGCGGCCCACACCTCCCGCGGCGTGGGATGCGCGCGAATCAGCTCGTACAGCTTGGGCTGCGTGAAGAACGGTTCGTCGGTCTCGTTGTGTCCCCAGCGACGATAGCCCACAAGGTCGATGAGCACGTCCTTCGCGAACCGGTCGCGATACGCCACCGCCAGCCGCACCGCAATCAGGCACGCCTCGGCGTCATCCGCATTCACGTGCATCACCGGCACCTCGAACCCCTTGGCCGGATCGCTCGCGTAGCGCGTCGAGCGCGCGTCGATGGGATCTGTGGTGAAGCCCACCTGGTTGTTCACGATGAGGTGCAGCGTGCCGCCCACGTGATAGCCGCGCAGGCGGGACAGGTTGAACGTCTCGGGCACCACGCCTTCACCCGGAAAGGCCGCGTCGCCGTGGATGCAGAGCGGCAGCACCACGCGCTCGTCGCGCCCGCCGTCCACGCGCTGCTTGGCGCGCGCGATGCCGGACATGATCGGGTTCACCACCTCGAGGTGGCTCGGGTTGGGCACCAGCTCGATGGACACCGTGGTGTCACCCACCTGCCGCTCGTTGGTGAAACCGAGATGGTACTTCACGTCGCCGGTGCTGCTGTAGGCGCCCGCATCGCCCTGCCGTCCCTCGAACTCGCCGAACATCTCCACGTACGACATCCCCATCACGTGCACCAGCACGTTGATGCGGCCGCGGTGCGCCATCGCCACCACCACCTCGCGTGCCCCACCGCCGGCGCTGCGCGCGATCGTCTCGTCCATCATCGGCACCAGCACATCATTGCCTTCAATGGAGAAGCGCTTGTAACCCTTGTACGCGCGCTCCAGGAATCGCTCCAGCCCATCCACCTCGGTCAGCCGCTTCAGCACGGCGATCTTCTCGTCAGCCGTGAGGGGATGCGTGATGGAACCCTCCTCCATGCTCTGCTTGAACCACGCGCGCTCGTCCTCGCTACCCAGGTGCGTGAACTCCAGCGCGATGGTGCTGCAGTACACCTCGCGAAGGCGGTGCACCACGTCTGCGGCAGAGCCCACCGAGAACCCGAGCGCGGACGCCGGCACATCGGCCAGTTCCGCTTCCTTGATGCCGTGAAACTCCGGCGTCAATTCCGTTGCCCCGGGCGGCGGTGTGCCGAGCGGGTCGAGCTGCACCGCGAGATGGCCGTATTCGCGAATTGCCTCCACCAGCGACGAGGCAGCCGCCGCCTTGCGCAGCAACCGGTCGTCCGTGGGCACGCCACCAGCCGTGCCGGCAATGGCTTCTGCGGTCCGGAAGAACTGCCGCCATGACTCGTCCACCGACGTCGGATCGCGCCGGTATGCCTCGTACGTCTCGGCGATGTAGCCGTCGTTGAAGACGGTCGTCGTCGGGGGGAAGGTGCTCATGCGCACAATTTAGCGGGGAATCCCCCGTCCAGCGAGCGCAGCGAGTGAGCCGTCCCCCGTCAGCCGTGCAGCGGCAAC
>JACMOE010000778.1 GCA_014378185.1 Gemmatimonadaceae bacterium
CCGATCTGGCGAATGGAGTGCGGAGGCCAGCGACGATGGCAACGCGGCGACCTGGGGAGCCGAAGGTAGGCATACGCTGAAGCTAGGGGGCGATTAGCTTGGCGGGAGTGCCCACCTTGCTCCCTTCCCCGAAACTGCAGCGCCAACGCGCATTCACGGCGCTTGGCGCAGAGCTGTTCGACGTGCTGGTGATCGGAGGTGGCATCACGGGCGCGGGCGTGGCGCGCGACGCCGCACTCCGGGGGCTTCGGGTGGCGCTGGTGGAGCAGGATGACTTTGCGAGCGGCACGTCGAGTCGTTCGTCGCGGCTCATCCACGGCGGCGTGCGGTACCTGGAGCACGGACAGATCCACATGGTGTTCGAGTCGAGCCGCGAGCGGCGTACGCTGCAGCGCATCGCGCCGCACCTGGTGCGTCCGCTGGCGTTCACGTGGCCCGTTTACCGCGGCTCCCGCGTGCCACGATGGAAGTTGGAGATTGGACTGGCGCTCTACGACCTGCTCGCGCTGTTCCGGAATGTGGGTCGGCATCGGCGCCTGGATGCGCGAGGCGTGATTGCCAGGGAACCCGGGTTACGGCAGCCGGGTCTCGTGGGTGGCGCGCAATACTGGGATGCCGCCACCGACGACGTGCGGCTCACATTGGCCAACGTGCTCTCGGCGCAACGCGCCGGGGCAGTGGTGGCGAACCATGCGCGGGTGGAGGCCCTCCTGCGAGACGGTGACCACATCAGTGGCGCGCGCGTGGTGGATGTCATTGCCGGTCGTGCGGTGGAGGTGCGAGCACGCGTGACGGTGAATGCGACGGGCCCCTGGAGCGATCGTGTCGAGGTGCTGGCGCACGAAGGCTCCGTGGCGGGCGTGCGCGGCAGCAAGGGCGTGCATGTCAGCGTGCCGCGATCACGGCTGGGCAACGTGGCGGCGCTCACGCTCGTGGCGCCGCAGGATGGACGCGTGATGTTCGTGCTGCCCGCCGGCGCGTTCACCATCATCGGTACCACCGATACGTTCGACGACGTGCCGCCAGAGGACGTGCGCGCCGCAGAGCCGGACGTGGCCTACCTGCTAGCCGCGGCGAACCACTACTTCCCCGATGCGCAGCTCGCACGCGCCGACGTGGTGAGTGCGTGGGCCGGCCTCCGTCCGCTGGCTGCCGGGCAGGGATCAGCGGGTGACCCTGGCAGTGCGTCACGCGAGCATTCGATCGCGACGACCATGCCGGGCCTGGTGCGCGTGACGGGTGGAAAACTCACGACGTACCGTGCGATGGCGGAGGAAATCGTCGACGTCGTGCAGCGCGAGGGCGGCTTCCGGCGCGCGGAGTGCAGCACCGCGCTACTTCCGCTTGAAGGTGGAGACCTGGGGAACGTGACCGAGACCATCATGGAAGTGACCCGCACCATCGGAGATCCCGTGGTGGCCGAGCAACTGGTGCATGCGTACGGCTCGGCGTGGCGTGCGGTGTGGGCGCTGGTGGCGGAGGACGCTTCGCTCGGAACGCGAGTGGCGCCCGACCGTCCGTACCTGCTGGCCGAGCTTCAGCATGGCGTTACGGAGGAGCTGGCGCGTACGCTGGGCGACCTGCTGATCCGTCGCACGCCGGTGGCGTTCGAGACCGCCGACCATGGTCGCACTGCAGCCCGCAACGTGGGGGGCCGAGTCGGGACATGGCTTGGCTGGAGTGAAGACGAGACGGCAGGTGCACTTGCAGCGTACGACGCCGAAGTTGCGCGCCTGTTCACCGTGGGGGCGTGACGCAGCGACTGCCGCCAAGCCTTCGCGCGGCGCCTCAGCCCGCGTCTTCCTTCAGCTGGTGGATGGTCTTGAGTTCCGTGATCACGAGCTTGCGCAGCATGGTGGGCAGCTTGAGGAGCGCGACTTCGCCCACCTTCTTGC
>JACMOE010000779.1 GCA_014378185.1 Gemmatimonadaceae bacterium
CTCTTCGATGACGGGCCGAAGCCGACGGGCAATCGCTATTGCATGAACTCCGCGTCGATGCGGTTCATTCCAGTGGGCAAGCTCGCTGCGGAAGGGTATGGCGAGTACGCCAAGCTGTTCGATGCGAAAGTGAAGAAGTAGATCTGGTCGAATGCAGGAAGGGGGAGGGTCGCGAAAACGCGACCCGCCCCCTGTGCATATGGAGTGACCTTACCTGGCGGCGCTGTGCCAGGCGAGCAGCTATGGCGTGGTTCCCCTCATGTGGCGCCCGCCTCGGTGCCCTTCGCAACCGACTTCCGGGTCAGGGTGTAATTCCGGCCTCGCACCGCAACGAGAAAGGTTGGCACGAGGAACAGCGTGATTGGTGTGGAGAGTGCGAGTCCGCCAATGACCGCCAGGGCCAACGGCTTCTGCATCTCGCTGCCGGCGCCGAGTCCGAATGCGAGCGGCAACAATCCGAAGAGCGTGCAGAGCGTGGTCATGAGAATCGGCCGCAGGCGCACGCGGCCGGCCTCGAGGAGCGCAGGCTCGAGTGACTCTCCCTCGGTGATCATGTAGTGATGCGTGAAATCCAGCAGGATGATGCCGTTCTTCACGATGAGCCCCACGAGCAGGATCAATCCCATGAAGGACGAGACGTTGAGTGGCGTACCGGTGACGAGCAACAGCGCCATGGCACCCACGAACGAGATGGGCGCCGCCGCGAGGACGACGAGTGGCTCCACGAACGACCGGAACTGGAGCACCATCACGCCAATGACGGCGGCAATGGCGAGTGCCAGGACGGTGAGCAGGGATTTGAACGCTGCCTTCTGACCCGCACTCTGGCCGCCCACCTCCATCCGAATGCCCGCTGGCACCGGGTTCGCCGCGAGGACGGCGTTGACTCCACTCATGACCGTGCCAAGCGACGCTGTGACATCCGAGGTCATGGTGATCATCTGCTGCTGATTCTCGCGCGTGTATGAGGACCGTGCCTGCGTGGGCTCGAACGTCGCCATGGCCGAGAGCGGCGCCGAAGTGCGGGAGGCCGGGATGGCAACCGGCAGCGCACCGAGCCGCAATGCATCCATGCGAACCGCATCGGGCGCGCGCACGCGAATGCCGATCGACCGGTCCTGCAGGCGCATCTGGCCGGCCGGCACGCCGAGCAGCGCCCCGTTCACCGCACCCTAGACCTGCTCGGTGGTGAGGCCCACCTTGTTCGCCTCCGCGCTGTTGATGTGCATCAACATCTCGGGTGCCGACTCCACCGCGCCGCTGAAGAAGTCCTCGATGCCATCCACCTTTGCCATCCCGGGCGCGAGACGCTTGGCGTATGCCTCCAGAGCGTTGAGGTCCGCGCCGAACAAGCGAATCTCCACAGGCCGCGCCGCACCAGCGAGGTCGTTGATCACGTCGCTGAGGATCTGCACGAACTCCACGCGAAGGCGAGGAACAGCCGACGCAATCTGCACGCGCGCATCGTTGATCACCTCCTGGCTCGATCGCTTGCGATCGCCGGGCCCCTTGAGGCGCACCACCATATCACCGCGATTCTGCTCGGTGGCAAACAGGCCCAGTTCCGCGCCGGTGCGGCGCGAGATGCTTTCGACTTCGGGGATCTTCAGCAGGAGCTTCTCGACGATGTGCAGTTGGCGGTCAGTCTCGACGAGCGCCGTTCCGCCAGGGCTCCAGTAGTCGAGCACGAACGCACCCTCGTCGATCTCGGGCAGGAAGCCCGTCGGCACATACCTGTACGCAATAACGCCCGCGACAATCAGCACTGC
>JACMOE010000780.1 GCA_014378185.1 Gemmatimonadaceae bacterium
ACATCCTCGACGAGGTGGACTGCATCACGGACGTGCCGGACAGCCACTGGTCCGTCGACGACTACTATGATCCTGTCCCCAGGGCGACGGACAAGACGTACTGCAAGCGCGGCGGCTTCCTTCCGGACATCGACTTCGACCCGCTCGAGTTCGGGCTGCCGCCGAACATCCTCGAAGTCACCGACGTTTCGCAGCTGCTCTCCCTCGTCATCGCCAAGCGGGCCCTGGCCGATGCGGGCTACGCACAGGACAACCCGCATGCGGCCGAGACGGGGGTCGTCCTTGGCGTGAGCTCACTGCAGCAGATCACGCCATTGGTGAGCCGCCTCCAGTACCCGATCTGGCAGCGGGTGTTGCGCAGTCAGCGCATCGCCGAGCCGGAGATCGACGGGATCATCGCAAAGATGCGACTGGCGTACGTCACGTGGCAGGAAGACTCCTTCCCCGGATATCTCTCCAACGTCGTGGCAGGTCGAATCACCAATCGCCTCGACCTCGGCGGCATCAACTGCACACTCGACGCAGCGTGCGCCTCGTCGCTCGCGTCGGTGCAGCTCGCGATGCACGAGCTCCACAGCGGCAACTGCGACATGATGATCGCCGGTGGGGTGGATACGAACAACACCATCATGGCGTATCTGAGCTTCAGCAAGACGCCGGCGTTCACGTCGCACGAGCACATGCGACCCTTCGACGCCGAGTCGGACGGCATGCTGATCGGCGAGGGGGTCGGCATGCTGGTGCTCAAGCGGCTCGGTGACGCGGAGCGCGACGGTAACCGCATCTACGCTGTGATCAAGGGAATCGGCGCGTCGAGCGACGGCCGGTCGAAGAGCATCTATGCGCCGCGCATGGAAGGTCAGGAACTCGCGGTGCGCCGCGCGCTGCGCGCGTCCGGTTGTGATGCGGACAGCATCGGGCTGATCGAGGCGCATGGCACCGGCACGGCGACCGGCGATCCGACGGAGTTCACGGCGCTGCGCCGAGTGTTCGGTGACAGTGGGAGCTCGCGCATCGCGATCGGCTCGGTAAAGTCGCAGATTGGCCACACGAAAGTCGCCGCTGGTGCCGCGAGCATGATCAAGGCAGCGCTGTCGCTGCATCACAAGGTTCTGCCGCCGACGATCAACATCGAGCGTCCTCACCCGAAGCTCGCGCTCGACGACTCGCGCCTCTACCTGAACACGAATACGCGCCCCTGGTTCTCCGACGGGCCGCGTCGCGCCGGTGTCAGCAGCTTCGGGTTTGGCGGCACCAACTTCCACGCCATCCTCGAGGAGCACAGCCCCGCGAAGCCGGAGCCCGGCACCCTGCGTCCGACACCGTTCGCGATCTTCCTGCACGCACGCGACGGTGCCGAGCTGCTCGTCGCCTGCGAGACCGCGTCAGTGACCCTGCAGCGTGACGGCCAGCCTGCGTTTCGCGCGCTAGTGGCGGTATCGAAGGCAGGCGTTATTGCACCCGATACCGCACGGTTGGGCTTCGTTGCCGGCTCGCTCGACGACGCCGTCTCGATGATCGACGCAGCGGCAGCGCTGCTGCATGCGGACGTGCACGCGGAGAGTTGGTCACACCCGCGCGGCATCCATTACCGCCGGCGCGGCATGGACGTTTCGGGCAAGGTCGTCGCGCTCTTTCCTGGTCAGGGATCGCAATACCTGGAGATGGGCAAGTCCCTCTGCCTCGAGTTTCCGGCAATCCACCGCGCGTATGCCGAGATGGATGCATTGAGACGTGAGCATGGCGCCTGTCCGATCACCGACGTCGCCTTTCCTCCGCCAGTCTTCGACGAACGGCTGCGCAGCGAACACGTGCGCCGCCTGCAGCGAACGGATCACGCCCAGGCCGCGATCGGGAGCCTCAGCCTGGGCATGTATCGCGTGCTCGAGCACGCCGGCTTCACTCCCGACTTCGTCGCCGGCCACAGTCTCGGCGAATTGATGGCGCTGTGCGCCGCTGGAGTGCTTTCAGAGGCGGAGTATCGTACGCTCCTCCACGTGCGCGGCCACGCGATGGCCCAGCCACCGGCGTCCGGCATCGATGCCGGGACGATGCTGGCAGTCACCGGCGAGGTGGACGCAATCGAACCGTTCGTCGCGAACCATGTGGACGTGACGATCGCCAATCGAAACTCGCCCTCGCAGTTCGTCCTTTCGGGGTCACGGACGGCGCTGGAGACGCTGTCGGCCGAGCTCTCGGCGCTCGGTCATCGCGCAACGTTTCTCCCCGTCTCCGCGGCATTCCATTCACACCGCGTCGCGCATGCGCAGCTTCCGTTCGCGCAGGCGCTGGAGTCGGTCCGCTTTGCCCCCGCGCAGCTCCCGGTTTATTCGAACGGTTCCGGGCAACGCTACCCGGACAATCCGGAGGCGATGCGAGCGACACTCGCCCGTCACCTGGTGAGTCCGGTGAATTTCCGCCGGGAAATCGAGACGATCCACGCAGAGGGCGGGCGGCTATTCCTGGAGATCGGTCCGGGCACCGTGCTCACGGGGCTCGTGCGCAGCATCCTGGCGGACGTACCGCACCTCGCCATTGCCGTCAACCCGGTCAAGGCAAACGACAGCAGTCTCCAGCTACGCGATGCCTACGTGCAGCTGCGCGTCGCGGGAGTACGCCTCGGCGACCTCGCACCGGAACAGCCTCTCCCGCCAGGCGACACGACTCGGCCGCAATTGACCGTCAAGCTGAATGGCAACGCCTACGTCAGCGCGGCCACGACGGCGGCGTTCGAGGCGGCGCTCGCCGAGCGCGAGACCGTCCACACCCACATGTCCGACCATGCACCAGAGCCGGAGCACGCAATGACTGAGATCCGCCCGACCCCACGCTACGATAACGACGTCCGCGACGGCAACGCCACGGATCCGCATGCGCGTCATCTCGCGTACATGGCTGAGCATTCAGAGAAGTACTTCACCCTGATGCAGCAGCTGTACGGGCTGATCAACAACGGCAGCGTTGTCCCCTCGTCGCTCGAGCTGTTCGAGCGTGGGATGGCGCACTTCCACGACCAGCAGGCGACGGCGCAGCGAGTGCACGAGCGGTGGTTGCAGAACCAGGTCGAGCGCCCACCCGCGTACGCCCCTCCAATGCTGCCGGCTGTTGCAACGACGGGCCGCACGACCGCTCTCGCGTACAGCGAACCAGTCCGGGAAAGGCTGCTGGCCGCGCCCGTACCCACATCCGTTGTTCGCGACCGTGCCGAGGCGCCAAAGCTCCCCGAGCCGACCATGCCCCGCACGACTGCATCCGCCGCCGCTCGCGTAACAGCCACCACCACCGACTCGAGCGAGATCGCCGCGATCCTGCTCGCGGTCATCAGCGAAAAGACCGGCTATCCGATCGACACGCTCGGGATCACCATGGATCTCGACGCCGACCTCGGCGTCGATTCCATCAAGCGCGTCGAGATCATGGCCGCGCTCGAGGGACGGGTCATTGGCAGTCTGTCGAGCCTCAACTTCGAGCACTTCGCCGAAATGCGTACGATTGGGCAGATCGCTGACTTCCTGGCCGCAGTCGAAAAAAAAGCCGCACTCCATCCGGCGTGAGTCACAGTCGCCGTCCGGGCATGACGACGGCGATCCGCCGGGTGGAGCTGCGTGACCTGCCGTCGCCGGATCGTCTGGCGGTCGAGTGGAACGCGGGAACTGTATGCGTGATCAGGACCGACGGCAGACCGCTTGCGGCTGCGCTCAGTCGCGCGCTCACGCATGAAGGATGGCGCGTCATCGTTCGCAACGATGATGCATCCACCGACCTCGGCGAGCTGCATGGCCAGGTCGCCTGCTTCATCGAGATCGGTACCCCGTACGGGCTCAGGAACAGCTTCTTCACCGCGAGGGCGCTTCAGCCAGTCCTCACCTCGGCAGGCACCTCACCTGCATGGTTCATCGCCATCTCTTCCATGGATGGCCGACTCGGACTTGGCGACGCTCGGCTCGGGGCTGGTGTGCTCGGCGCCGGCATCTACGGAATGATCAAGACGCTGCGCCACGAATGGCCCGGCGTCCGCTGCCGCGCCATCGACGTGCATCCTGCGCTGGACGCCGACACCGCCGCAGCGCTGATCGTCGCCGAGTTGCTCGACGCCGATCTCACACTCGCGGAAGTCGGCATCGGCCCTGGTTGGCGATGCACGATCGCGGCGGGAGATCTGCTCGATGTCTGACGGGCTCGCCGACGCGCTGTTCCTCGTCAGTGGAGGCGGCCGAGGGGTGACGGCGCAGTGCGTGATCGCGCTGGCGACGGCGCATCGCTGCCGGTTCGTCCTGCTCGGGCGGACGGCACTCGACACGCCGCTCCCCGTCCTGCACGGCATCCACAGCGGCGGCGACGCCGACATCAAGGCCGAGCTCGCGGCATGGCTCCGAGAGCGGAACGAGGCGGCGACCCCGGTCGCCATCGAGTCGCTCTTTCGCGCCGTAACCGGCCGTCGCGAGATCCACGACACGATCCAGGCTGTCGTTGCTGCTGGCGGCCGGGCGGACTATCTCGCAGTGGACGTGACGGATGAAGCGGCGCTGCGGGCCGCACTCACGACTTCCGCGCTCGGAGAGATCACCGGCATCATCCACGGCGCCGGCGTATTGTCGGACCGGCTCATCGAGCACAAGACGGAGACGGATTTTGATCGCGTCTACGACACCAAAGTGCGTGGGCTGCAGGCGATGCTTGGTTGCGTCGATCCCGCACGACTGCGGTATCTCGCACTATTTTCGTCCATCGCGAGCTTTCACGGCAATCGCGGCCAATCCGACTACGCGCTCGCGAACGAGATCCTCAACAAGTTCGCCCACGCCTTCAAGCGCACCTATCCGGCGTGCCACACCACCGTCGTCAACTGGGGTCCCTGGGATGGCGGGATGGTCGCGCCGCACCTGAAGGCGCTGTTCGAGCGCAATGGCGTCGCCGTCATGCCGCTGGACGTCGGCGCCCGCATCTTCGCGCGGGTGCTCGGCGCGCCAAATCACGACGTGCAGCTGCTCGTCAACGATGCGCCGCCAATAGTGCCGGAACCGACCACCGGACCGATTCTACCGCTGCGCATCGTTCGGTCGCTGGGAGAAGCAGGTAACCCATTCCTCGCCGACCACCGGATCGCCGGGCATGCGGTGCTCCCCGCTGCCTGCGCCGGCGTCTGGCTCGCCAATAGCGTCCAGAAGCTCCATCCCGGCCACCGATTTGGCGGTCTGACCGATTTCCGCGTGCTCAAGGGAGTCGTGTTCGACGACGAGCGCGCGCACGACTACGTAGTGGATGTCGGTACTGGCACCATCGTCGACGGAGCTCTCGTGCGCTCGGTGATGATCTCGAGCCGCACATCGGCCGGTCAGACGCGCTTTCACTACAGCGGCAGTGTACGGCTCGTCCGCGAGATCGCAGACATCCCGCATCACGCCAGCGTCGCACTGGCACAAGATGAGAGGCTCTCCGCATTCAGCCCGTACGCGAGCGGCGCGCTCTTCCACGGGCCTGCCTTCCACGGAATCACTCGCGTGCTCTCGCTCACACCGAGCGCGATCACGTCCGCGTGCGTGCGTCGCGCAACTCCTGTGCGTGTGCTCGGCCAGTTCCCCGCCGATGCGTTCGACCCTGTGTGCGTCGACCTCATGTTCCAGTGCGTCGGCCTCTGGGTGCACCAGCAGAGTGGCGCGATGGCGCTGCCCTCCAGCGTCGCTCGGCTCGACTGGTTCCGCACGCCGCCTGCCGACATCCCTTTCTACATATCAGCGGACATCACCGAGCATGCTGTGCACCGCGTCGTGGCGTCCGTCGCCATGCATGACGACGCGGGATTGCTGTTCGCGCGGGTCACCGCTGCCGAGCTGACGATCAGTGGCGCGCTGGCACGCCGGGCGCATCTGGAGCTCGCGCATGCGTAAGAACGCGAGCGCCGTGGCCGATGCAGCGGGCGGCCCCGAGCGCTTCGGCGCCCGGAGCTTCCTGCGCGACCATGGCGTACACTTCGCCTACATGGGCGGTGCGATGGCGAAGGCGATCGCCACCGAAGAGCTGGTGATTGCGCTCGGTCAGGCGGGATATCTCGCCAGCTTCGGCGCGGGCGGGTTGCCGCTCGAGCGCGTCGAGCAGGCGGTGCGGAAAATCCAGGCAAGGCTTCCGCACGGCCCCTACGCGTTCAACCTGCTGCACAGCCCCAGGAAGCTTCACACCGAGGAAGCCCGCGTCGACCTCTACCTGAGGTACGGCGTCAGGACACTCGAGGTCTCCTCGTTCATGACGCTGACGCCGAGCATTGTCCGCTATCGCGTTGCCGGTCTCACTCAGCGCGCCGACGGTTCCGTCGAGGCAGCGAATCGTGTCATCGTGAAGCTGTCGCGCGTCGAGCTGGCAGCGCAGTTCATGGATCCGCCACCACCAGCGATGATCGCCGCGCTGCTCGAGCGTGGGCAGGTCACGCCACTCCAGGCCGCGCTCGCGGCGCACGTGCCGATGGCCGGCGACATCACCGTGGAGGCGGATTCCGGCGGGCACACCGACAATCGCCCGCTCGTCGCACTGCTTCCCTCGATGCTCAGGCTGCGCGACGACATCCAGCGCCGGCGCCGCTACCCCACGCCCGTCCGCATCGGTGCTGCCGGCGGCATCTCGACACCGCAGGCGATCCTCGCCGCGTTCATGATGGGTGCCGACTATGTCGTCACCGGGTCCGTGAACCAGTCGTGCATCGAGGCGGGCACGTCGCCGCATGTGAAAAGACTGCTCGCGCACGTCGGCATGACCGACGTCGCGATGGCGCCCGAGAGCGACATGTTCGAGCAGGGGTTCAAGGTGCAGGTTGTGAAGCAGCGATCGCTCTTCCCGATGCGGGCGCAGAAGCTCTCCGATGTCTACCGCAAGTATGAGAGCCTCGAGTCCATCCCGGATCTGGAGCGGCAGGCACTCGAGCGCGACATCTTCAGGGCGTCTCTCGACAGTGTATGGCAGGAGACCACGGCCTTCTTCGCCGTGCGCAATCCGGAGGAGCTCGTGCGCGCGCAGAGCCCGAAGGTCCGCATGGCCCTGATATTTCGATGGTACCTCGGCCAGGCGTCGCGCTGGGCGGTGGAGGGGACGCCAGACAGGGAGATCGACTACCAGATCTGGTGCGGTCCAGCGATGGGGGCGTTCAACGACTGGGCACGGGGCAGCTATCTCGAGACGCCGGAGAACCGTCGCGTCGCGGACATCGCGCGTGTACTGATGTCCGAGGCGGCGGCGCTCTACACGTCGCACGCGGTGCGGATGTCGGGCGCATCATGAGAACGAGCTTCCGCTGCTCTCGCGTGGCCGGTATCGCCGCGGCAGCGCCCCGTCAGGGAATCGACCTCGCCGACTTCGGCGCGGTGTGGGGCGACGCTGACGTCGCGCAGATCATCGCCGGAACGGGGATCTCGCGCATCCGGCAGGCGCCCGTCGGCACAACCACGGCAGATCTCTGCCATGAAGCAGCGACGGCGCTTCTGGCGTCGATGTCCATCGACCCCACCACGATCGACGGCATCGTCTTCGTCTCCCAGACTCCCGACTACATCATGCCGGCCACCAGCGCCGTGCTGCAGCAGCGGCTCGGCATGGAACGCCGCGTCGTCGCGTTCGACATCAACCATGGCTGCTCCGGCTACGTGTACGGACTGTTGCAGGCGGACATGCTCATCGCCTCCGGACTGTGCAAGTCGGTGCTTGTCCTGGCTGGTGACACCACGACCGCGCTCGTCAACCCGCGCGACCGCGCGCTGCGCATGCTGTTCGGCGATGCGGGCAGCGCCACCCTCGTCGTATCCGGCGACTCGGCACACAGCTACTCGATCCGCACTGATGGGTCGGGGGCGCGCGCGCTGATGATTCCCGCCGGAGGCGCACGCCTGCCGAGCGATGCGACGACGTGCGCCGAGCATGAGGCAGAGGAGGGCAACATCCGGTGCGCCGACAACCTGTACATGGATGGCATCGCTGTGCTGATGATGGCGCTGCGCGACGTGCCCGAGGCCATCGGGGAGGTGCTCGCGCAGGCGCAGTGGAGGAAGGACGAGCCGCGCTTCTATGGGCTGCACCAGGCGAATCGCTTCATGGTGGACTACCTCATCCGCAAGATGAGGCTTGCGCCCGAGTCGGCCCCGTTCGCCTGTGCCGACATCGGCAACACTGGGCCGGCGTCGCTCCCCGTGCTGCTGGCGAAGGAGCACGTGCGGCTGCGCGCCGAGGGCCGACTGGAGAAGTCGGTGCTGTGCGGCTTCGGGGTCGGCTTCTCCGTCGCGGCGATGACGCTGCCGTTGCACGACACACACGTCCATGACCTCATCGAAACCGGATGAACTCGCACCCAATGCCATCATGACCGACAGGATACGTCAGATCGTCCTCGCTCGCTGCCTCGAGCACAACGGTCTCTCGGAGCGGAAGGTGGACGTTGCGCGCGGCGACGACGCGCCGCTCTTCGGCATCGACGGCGTGCTCACGTCGCTCGAACTCGTGAGCCTGATCGTTGCCGTCGAGCAGGAGATCGAGGACCAGCTCGGCGTGATGGTCACCCTCGCTGATGCGAAAGCGGCATCGCAGCGTTCGAGCCCCTTCCGCACCGTTGGAGCGCTGGTTGAATATGCCGCGGGTCGCGTCGCGGAAGAGGCGGGCATGGAAGCGGGCGGCCATGACTGACGTGGTCACGCTGGTCACCGGCACACGAAAGGGCATCGGGCGATTTCTCGCCGAGCACTATGTGGCGCAGGGGCACATCGTGTACGGCTGCAGCCGGCAAGCGAGCGACCTCGTGGCCGACAATTACACGCACTTCTGCCTCGACGTCGCTGACGAGCGAGCCGTACGGCGCATGATGTCCCACCTCCGCCGTGCGACCGGACGACTCGACCACCTGGTCAACAATGCCGGCGTCGCGGCGATGAACCACGCGATGCTGACGCCGCTATCGACCGTGCGCTCCATCCTCGACACCAACGTCACCGGCACTTTCCTGGTGTGTCGCGAGGCCGCCAAGCTGATGAAGGCCGAGTCGTATGGGCGGATCGTGAACTTCATCTCGGTGGCCGCTCCGCTGCACGTGGAGGGAGAGGCGATCTACGCCGCGTCGAAATCGGCAGTGCAGACGCTCACGCAGATCCTCGCACGCGAGCTCGCGGGCTTCGGGATCACGGTAAACGCCGTCGGGCCGACGCCGACCATGACTGACCTCATCCGCAGCGTACCGCAGGACAGGATCGACCGCCTGCTTGCCAGCCAGGCGATCGCGCGGCTGGGCAACTTCGACGACATCGTGAACGTCGTTGACTTCTTTCTCAAGCGGGAGAGCGGCTTCGTGACTGCGCAATCGCTGTATCTCGGAGGAGTCTGTTGAACGGGCTGCAGTTTCTCGAAGATCGCTTCGCAGCCGCGGGAAGCGAGTCGACCGCGCTCATTTGGCAGGATCGCACCGTGACATATGGCTGGGTGCTCGACGCCATTGCTGGATGGCGCCGTTACCTGGTGGACGCGGGAGTAGGGGCCCGGGACGTCGTGAGTCTGACGGCGGAGTTCTCCCCCAACGCGACGGCACTGATGGTCGCGCTTGCCGAGCATGGCTGCACCATCGTGCCACTCACCAGTTCAGTCGCTGCGACGCGGGAGGAGTTTCTGGAGACCGCGCAGGTGACGATCGACATCAACCTGGAGAAGGACGACAGTGCGACGTTGACGCGTTTCGCTCGCGTGCCCGATCATCCGCTCTACCTGAAGCTCTGGGCGTCTCAACGCCCGGGATTGATCCTCTTCTCATCCGGCTCCAGTGGCCGGAGCAAGGCGGTGCTGCACGACTTCCAGAACATCCTCGAGAAGTTCAGGGAGCCTCGGCCGGGGAAGTGCACTCTCGCGTTCCTGCTGTTCGACCACATCGGTGGCATCAACACGCTGTTCCACGTGCTGTCGAATGGCGGCACTGTCGTCACGGTGAGCGATCGGTCGCCGGCCGTCGTGTGCGAAGCGATCGAGAAGTATCAGGTCGAGCTGCTGCCAACGTCGCCGACCTTCCTCAACCTGCTGCTGATCAGCGGCGCACTGGACCGTTTCCCGCTTCGATCACTCCGCACGATCACCTACGGCACCGAAGTGATGCCGGAGAGTACACTGTTCCGGCTTCGCGCGCGCTTCCCCGATGTCGTGCTGCTGCAGACGTATGGGCTGTCCGAAGTGGGGATCCTGCGCTCCCGCTCGGAGTCGTCGGATTCGCTCTGGGTGCGCATCGGCGGCAACGGGTTCGACACGCGAGTGGTGGATGGGATGCTCGAAATCCGGTCGAGCTCGACGATGCTGGGCTATCTCAACGCACCGAGCCCGATCACGGCGGATGGCTGGTTCATGACCGGCGACGCCGTCGAGGAGCGCGACGGCCTGTTCCGCATCTTCGGCCGCAAGTCCGAGCAGATCAACGTCGGCGGCGAGAAGGTATTTCCGGCCGAGATCGAGAGCGTGCTGCACGCGATGGAAGGAGTCGCCGATGTGTGCGTGCATGGCGAGCCGCACGCCATCGTCGGGAACATGGTGGTGGCGACCGTGCGACTCACGACGGACGAGACGCTGGCGCAGTTCCGGCACAGGATGGTGCAGCATTGCCGGGCGCACCTCGCGCCGTTCAAGGTGCCGCAGAAGGTGGTCCTGGGGCGGGGCGAGCTGCATGGGGGGCGGTTCAAGAAGCGTCGGGTGGTGTGAGTTGTGCTGCCACCACGAGAATCCTCCCGTTGCTTTCGGCGCTCCGGCGTTGCTGTTGGTTCTCGTGATCACGGCGCGCACTGGGAGCTCGGCGCCGGCGATCGCGCCGACGTGAGGGCTGCGATCGCGCCCTGGGCGCGCAGTGGCGCTATCTCGCCATCGTCATGGATCAGCACACGCGCCGCATCGTGGCGTGGAGGCGCCATCTTTCACAGTGACCGCGGCTCCAAATCCATGGGCGCGCCGAGCGCGTGCTTCGCACCGCGCTTACCGTTTACATGCGCTATTACAACACCGTTCGTCTCCACTCCGCGCTAGCGATAGGCTCTCGCGCGGCGCATTCTGCGCGCCGCTTTCTCACCCTTGTTTCGACGCCTTCGCGGGAGGCCGCCCATGCATGTCCTCGTTCGCCGCCTGCTCATACTTCCCTTCGTGATTGCGCCGTGGGGTGTCGCGATGAGCCAGGCAGTATCACAATCCGACGCGGTGGTTGTGTCGCCCGATCGATTTCGGGTTCTGCTGGACAATGAGCACGTTCGCGTGCTGGAGTACACGCTGCGCCCCGGAGAGCGCGATCAGTGGCATACGCACCCCGCGAAGGTCTCGTATGTGGTCGACGGTGGTGAGTTGCGGATTCACCTCGCGGACGGCACGTCGTTTCTCAGCTCCGAGCCGAAGGGAACGGCGGAATGGCGGGAGGCATTGCCGCGACATTTCGCCGAGAATGTAGGCAAAACACCGGTGCGGATCGTACTTGTGGAAGTCAAAGTGATCGTCGGCACGCTCAGCGGTAGAGGTAAGCGCTCCCGCTAGCTAGTGTCTGTCCTGAAACACGGAGACCTGGCATCTCTCAACGTGCTGAGCTCGCTCGGGATGACTATCGAGTCAAACACGCCGTTACAGGACGAACATCAGCTGACAGTTGTCGAGTGGCACGGCAAAGCCATAGGCGAAAGCTGCAAGCTTTTTGCACTGCCGGCCGCTCCGCTGTCCGTCCACGAGCCCGGCGACCGGGGCGTCATCGGATCGAACGGCGTGAACGGCGGGACCGTGGTCCGCCGTTC
>JACMOE010000781.1 GCA_014378185.1 Gemmatimonadaceae bacterium
GCACGCTGCGCGCCGTGGATCCCCAGACGCGCGCACTGCTCGCCGCGCTGGTCAGGACGCTCGCCGAGGGGATTGCCGACGCGCATGGACTGACGGCCACGGTGACCCTCACGCTCGGTCCGCCTCCGATCGTCAATCCCGAGCGGCCAGCGGAATGGGCTCGACAGGCGGTCGAATCGCTGCTCGGCGCCGAGGCCGCGGTGCCGCTGGGAATTACCAACATGGCCGGGGAAGATTTCGCCCACTACATGGAGCGAATTCCCGGCTGCTTCATGCGGGTCGGCGCGCGGCTCGCGGGTGAGGCGGTGATTCCTGCCCACACGCCGCAGTTCCATGCGGCCGAAGAGAGTATTTTCGTCGGCGCCGCCGTGCTGGCGGAGACAGCGAGGGTGGCATCGGCCGCGCTCACTGCAACCTGATCCGCCTTCACCGCATGAGGCACACCGTGGACCCGTCCACCCGAACACTCGATCGTACGCTCGGCTTCACCGACCTGGTGCTCATCGTCATCGGCACCGTCATCGGGTCCGGGATCTTCATCGTTCCGGCGACGGTGTTGAGACAATCGGAAGGGGCGTTGGGCACCGCCATCCTCGTCTGGCTGGTCGCCGGCGTCCTCTCTCTCCTCGGTGCTCTCACCTACGGTGAGCTTGGCGCGGCCAATCCCGACGCCGGCGGACTGTACGTGTACATCCGCGACGCGTTCGGACCACTGCCAGCGTTTCTCTATGGGTGGACCACTTTCTTCGTCATCAGCACGGGATCGGTGGCCACGTTGGCGGTGGCGTTCACCGGATATCTCGGACAGTTCATGGACGTCTCGCCCGTGATGGCGAAGACGATCGCCGTGCTGGTCATCGCGGTGATCGCGGGGGTGAACGTGCGCGGTACTCGTCAGGGCGCCAACGTGCAGAACCTCAGCACCGCGCTCAAGACGGTGGCGATCGTCGGCATGAGCATCGCCTTGCTTGTCCGGGGACATGGATTTGACGGCGAGCTCCGCGTCTGGCCGGCCGCTGTCACGCCGAGCCTCCTCTCGGGAGTCGGACTGGCAATGATCAGTGTGCTGTGGGCGTACGAGGGGTGGCAGTACGTCACCTTCTCGGCGGGCGAAGCACGAGATCCACAGCGCACCTTTCCACGCGCACTCGTGATCGGAACGAGCGTCCTCATCGGCATCTATCTCCTGGCGAACGTCGCTTACGTGGCCGCGCTGGGCCCCGCCGGCGTGGAGGGGAGCAAGCGAGTGGCGGCCGACTCGGTCTCGGCGCTCTTCGGCCCGGCGGCGGGCAAACTGATCGCGGCCGTGATCCTGGTGTCGATGTTCAGCGCGGCCAATGGGATCATCCTCACCGCGCCGCGTCTGTTCTTCTCCATGGCGCGTGACGGCGTGTTCTTCCAGAAGCTCGCCGAGGTGCATCCGCGGTTCCGCACGCCCGCCTTCGCGATCATCGCCGGCTCGGCGTGGTCGGCGCTTCTGGCTGCGACGGGGACTTTCGAGCAGCTGCTCACCTACGTCGTCTTCTCCGGATGGATCTTCTACGGCCTGGGCGCCATGAGCATCTTCGTCTATCGGCGCCGAGCGCCCGACATGCCGCGCCCCTTCCGCGTGCCCGGATATCCTCTCACGCCGATCCTGTTCGTCGCCGCTTCGGCGGCGATCGTGCTGAACACGATGTTCACCCAACCCGGTCGCGCGCTGGTCGGTCTGGCCGTGGTGCTGGCGGGGATCCCGGCGTACATCGTGTGGCGGCGGCGGGCAGGGCGCGGAGTACCGTCATGAGCGTCGCCATTGCCACGCATGCCTTCAATCCACGGAGATCATTCCCGATGCGCACATGTTCATGGAGTCCGATGGCTTTCGCGCTGATGGCCGTTCAGGCGACCGCCTGCGCCGCCGGTGGTGCGAGTCAGGCAACGCAAGCGCCAGCGCCGACGACCAGTCCGATCATCTCCACGTCGACGAGCGCGGCTTCCGACTACGACATCGTGATCCGCAACGGCCGCGTGCTGGACGGCGCGGGCAACCCGTGGATCCGTGCCGACGTCGGTATTCGCAACGGACGCTTCGCGCGGGTCGGCATCGTCACCGGGCGAGGCCGACAGGAGATCGATGCGCGGGACCGGTATGTGTCGCCCGGATGGATCGACATGATGGATCAGTCGGGGGCCGTGCTGCCGCGGAATCCGCTGGCCGAGAACAAGCTGAGGATGGGGGTGACCACCGCGATCGGCGGTGAAGGAGGCACGCCCGTGGCGGCGGCGGCGATCCCGGCATACTTCCGCGGTCTCGAGCAGAGCGGAATCAGCATCAATTTCGGTAGCTACTTCAGCGAGACTCAGGCGCGCGTGCCGGTGCTCGGCATGTCGGCGCGGGCACCCACCCCCGACGAGCTGGTCCGGATGCGCGCCATCATGGACACCGCAATGCGAGGCGGCGCGATGGGGATGACCACCGCGCTGATCTATCCGCCGAGCAGCTACGCGACGACCGCTGAACTGGCCGAGGTCGCCAAGGCGGTCGCTCCATACGGTGGCCTCTACGCGAGCCACATCAGAGGCGAGGGGAAGGACGTCGTTGAGGCGGTGCGCGAAGCCATCGAGGTCGGCGAGCGAGCGGGCATCCCGGTGGAGGTGTTCCATCTCAAGGTGGCGCATCGGCCGGCGTGGGGCGTCCTGATGAGCGTCGTCAGAGACACGGTCGAGGCTGCGCGCGCGCGTGGTGTCGACGTGGCCGCCGCCATGTACGTCTACACCGCGGGGGGCACCGGGCTCGGAGCGACCATCCCCAGCTGGGCACACGAGGGGGGAACCGACTCGCTCAAGCGCCGGCTCGCCGATCCGGCGATTCGCGCGCGGCTCAAGCGCGAGATCGACACGGGCTCGCCGGGCTGGTGGAACATCATCGAAGCGGCGGGAGGGTGGGACGGGGTAGTGCTCGTGAACGCGCGCAATCCGGCGAACGCCAAGTACGAACGCAAGTCCGTGGCACAGATCGCGAGAGAGACGGGAAAGAGTCCCGCCGATGCCGCGTGGGACATCGTGGCCGCGGGCTCGGGTCGCGTGATGGGGATCTATCACATGATGGGCGAGGCCGACATCGAGACGGCGCTCCGCTTTCCCTGGATGAGCATCGGGAGCGACGCGGGCGCCGCGCTCGCCGCCGGCGATGCCGACGGGCTGGGACTGCCGCATCCGCGCAGCTACGGTAACCACGTGCGCGTCATCGCCAGGTATGTGAAGGAGCGTCACGTCATCAGCCTGGAGGAGGCGGTGCGCAAGATGACATCATGGCCCGCGACGCGAATGCGCCTCGCCAACCGCGGCAGTGTGAAGGAGGGCAACTGGGCCGACGTGACGATTTTCGACCTCGAAACACTCAAGGACAATGCAACCTACGACGAGCCGACGCTGTCACCGACGGGGATCGACTGGGTGCTGGTGAACGGAGTCGTCGTCATCGACCATGGGCGGCACACCGGCGCGAAGCCAGGGCAGGTGCTGCGCGGGGCGGGGGCACGCCCGAACGGAGGAGGAGCCTGACGGGATCGACATCTGGTGAACAGTCTACTCGTGCCCCGTCCGTTCCACTGTCTTTCCGCCGAAGTTCTCCGTCGTCACGTTCTTGCCAGCGTCCAGCGAGCGCACGTAGCTCACGAGCAACCAGATCTGGTCGTCGTCGATGAGGCTGCCCCAGGCCGGCATGCCTTCCGGCCTGCCCTGATAGATCGACTCGAACACTTCGGCTGAGCTGCCGCCGCAGTGCCAGCGCCCATCGCCGAGGCTCGGCCCCATCGCGCCGCTGCCGCCGGCACCATGACAGTCGATGCAGTTGTAGGAGGTGAACAGCTTCGCTCCCGCTGCCACTGCGGCTGCATCGCCCTCGTGCGGATTGCGCATCGGCCGGCCCGCGAACGGTTTCACCGCGCCTGGTTGAATGTGCGACGGATGGGAGACGAAGCGGGCCGCCAGATCTCCCGTCGAGGCGGCGTGAGTCGCTGCCGGCGCCTGCGAAACAGCATGCGGCGGCTCCTCGGCCCGCGAGTCGCGGCAGCCCTGCATCGCCAGCGCTGCAAGCAGCGTCGAGGTGTGAATGATTGCGGTTGTGCGTGACTGCTTTGTCATGACCACTCGGCTCATGAATTGTGGGACAGAGGGTGCGACAGCCTGTCTTCGCGTCAGGGATCGATCCCTCTGTTTCCAGGGCATCCCACATGACATGAGCCGAGGGGGCTGAATGGCGTCGTTCCTTCGGCGCGCAGAACGGCGCCGGAATCGTGCCGGAGTCACAGCGCAAAGACGAACAGCATTCCTCCCCAGCTCGTCCATCGCGCAAGATCGGGGAGCGTCGATCCCCGTTCGCGCACGTCGTACGGCAGGTTCGCAGCGACGTCGCCGGCGATGAGAAGTCCCATGTCGCCGCCGATGCCGGAATAGACCGCCACGTACTGCTTGCCGTCGGGACCTGTGTAGGTGATGGGATTACCCACGACTCCGGACCCGACCTTGAACTTCCACAGCACTTCACCCGTGCGGGCGTTGGCCGCCTTGAACCAGCCGTCCAGCGTGCCGTAGAAGACGACGTCACCCTTCGTGGCCAGCGCACCCCCCCAGACAGGGTAGGGCTCCTTGATGCCCCAGACTTTCCTGCCCGTCGTCGCGTCCCACGCGATGAACTCGCCCTTGTAGCCGCCGGGGCCGGCGACCTCCGGTGCATTTCCGCCGATGTACGGGGTGCCGGGGATGTACGCGACGTCGCGCGCCTCGAAGTCCATGCAGAGGTTGTTCGTCGGCACGTAGAACAGCCCGGTTGCCGGTGAGAAGGCCGCCGGCTGCTGATTCTTTCCGCCCTCGAGGCTCGGACAGATGAACGACACCTTCTTGCCGCGGAAGGGCACCTTGTCGGCGACGAGCTTCGGACGACCCGTCGCGAGGTCGACACCGGTGGACCAGTTCATCGGCACGAAGGGCTTCGCAAGGATCACTTCGCCCGTGCCGCGATCCATCGTGTACGCGAAGCCGTTGCGATCGAAGTGCACGAGCGCCTTGCGCGTACGTCCGCCGATCGGAAGATCGACGAGGATGTTCTCGTTGACGGCATCGTAGTCCCACACGTCATGCGGCGTCGGCTGGAACGCCCACACCATCTCGCCCGTGTCCGCGTCGCGCGCGATGATCGCCGCGCTCCACTTGTTGTCGCCGGGCCGCTGCGCACCGTTCCACGGGCCGGGATTCGACGTGCCGTGGTAGATCAGGTTGAGCTTGGGATCGTAGGAGATCCATCCCCACACCGTCGCCCCGCCCTGCTTCCAGCTGTTGGCAGGCCAGCTGGTGGCGCCCTGGTTCGCGCTCGTGTCCGTGCGATAGAACGGCTTGAACCGCGGGCCCACTTTAATGTCGGCGTCCGGCCCGATGTTGTACGCTCTCCACGCCTCCTTGCCAGTGGCCGCATCAATGGCGGCAATCCATCCCCGCACGCCCATCTCGCCGCCGCTCGAGCCCACGATCACCTTTCCCTTCACGACGATGGGCGCCATGGTCATCGTCTCGCCATGGCTCAGGTCGCCCATCCGCGTGCTCCATAGCAGCGCGCCCGTCGCGGCATCCACGGCGACGGTGTGTCCATCGAGGAGATTGTAGAAGATCCGTCCGCCGTCGAAGGCGGCGCCACGATTGACGACGTCGCAGCACGCGAGTCCAACGGCGGCCTGCGCATTCTCCGGCCGGACCTTCCACTTGAGCGGCTGCCCTTCCTGCGCCAGGTCCAGCGCGTACGACACGTTGGGATACGGCGTGACGAGGTACATCGTGTTCTGCACCACGAGCGGCTGCCCCTCGTGACCGCGCAGCACGCCGGTGGA
>JACMOE010000782.1 GCA_014378185.1 Gemmatimonadaceae bacterium
CCCACGCTCGTGGAGCCGGATTACGCCACCGCCTTTCGCACCCTTGCGCAGCGCCAGCGAAAGCGCGCGCTCATCGTGCTGGTCACCGACGTCATCGACGCCCGCGCCGCACGGTCATTGCTGGCGCACCTCACCCGCGGGGCATCGCGGCACCTTGCCGTCGTCGTCGCACTGCGGAACGAAGCATTGCTCCACGCCGCGTCCGCACTCGTTTCCTCCGCCGGCAGCGCGGACCTGTACGCGAGTGGTGCAGCGGAGGAACTGGTGGCCGAGCGACTCACGGCGCTGCAACGCATGCGCGATGCGGGAGTGGTGGTGCTCGACGTGGCGCCGGATGCCATGGCGGCTGCCATCGTGAACCAGTACCTCGAGCTCAAGTCGCGCGGCGCGCTCTGATCGCCGCGAGCGCGAGGGCACCGCTATCGGTTACATCAGCGTCCATCGTCGGCAACGTGCTGCGATTGCCCCCACGCAGGTACGATACGAGAAACACCACCGTCATCGCGCTCACTGCCAGCTTGCCCTCCAGCGGCCACCATTCGATGGGTGAGACGAAACCCTCCAGGGCGCCCGCAATCACCAGCAGGAACGTGGAGGCTGCGATGAGCCGAACCGCTCGCCGTCCGTTGTCCACCAGCGCACGCCCCCGTGTGCGATTGCCGGGAATGAGGAGCGCGGCCGCCAGCAGGAAGCCGCCGCCCCCAGCCACGCAGATGGCGAACAGCTCGAGCACGCCATGGGGCGCCACGAACGCAAGGAGCAGCCCGCCGATGCCTTTGCTGGCGTACAGTCCCACCACGCTACCGATGGAGATGCCATTCAGCACCAGCATCATCACGCTCGGCAGCGCAACGGCCATGCCGCCCGCGAACACGGCGAAGGTGACCTGCACGTTGTTCGTCGCAATGCTGCTGGCCATCACGGGGCGCAGCAGCTGCGGGTCGTCGATGTAGCCTTCTCCGCGCCGAGAACGACGCACGCCATCCTCGGCGCGTTGGAGCATGGCGGCGGGGGGCAGTTGGCTGGCAAGGGCCGGCACTCTCGTGACACTCACCGCCGCGATCAACGCTGGCCCGAACAGCAGGAGCGCAGCCAGCGCAATCGGTGCTGCGCTGCGACGCACTTCGCGCGGTACCTCGGTGAACAGGAACCGCACCGCGCCGCGAAGGCCCATGCCGCGATCCCGGTAGAGCAGGTTGTGCGCGCCCGCCACGAGACGCCCCAGGTAGAACATCTCGTCCAATGACCGGCCGCTCGATGCCGTCCGCAACCGAGCGAGATCAGCTGACATGGCCCGGTACTCGGCCACGAAGTCGCGCACACCCTGCTCGCCCAGCACCGCGAGCCCGCCTTTCTGGGCGGCCGTGAGCCGCTTTGAGAATGCAGACCACCGTGTCATGCCGGCTGCGATGAGTGCCTGTCGCTCGCGCCCCGCGCCCGTGTCCCCCCGCGATGCAACGCCATGCGTCCGCGCGCGCTGCTCGCGCTGGTGAAGCTCGAGCAGGCGCGTGCCGTCCGCACGACCATCGTCGGGGAGTACCGCGGCAAAGCGTGTGGCCAGCTGCGACGAAAGTACGGATCGCTTGAGTGGGTCGAGCGTGCTCCATCGCTCGGTGAAGCGCGCGAGCACCGCGTATTCATCCTCGCCGAGCGCGGTTTCAAGGTCCGCGCTTGCGGCCTTGAGCGCGCGGGCACCGCGCGCGGGTCGCGCGTCCTGCGCACGGAAATCCTCGCGCACCACGATGGTGCCCGCCACCAGGTCGCCCAGGCGACGACCACGCTTGGTGAAGAAGAGGCTGGTGAGGCCCACCAGGTAGAACACGCCCGGCTGCATGTCCAGCATGCGCACGAGGTTGCGCGCGGCAGACACGCCAAACGTCACGGAGTAGCCGCCCTCGCGCACGACGCGGAGCCGGTGAATGCGCTTGCCAGGCGTCTGCCCATCCATGAGTCCTTCGAAGAGCACGTAGTAGCCCCAGAGGATCGCGAACTGGGCGAGAATGAGCACCGCCGCGCCCCAGCTCGCCGACCTGTCTCCTCCCAGGGAAATCCGTCCGCCTAGCGTCGTGACCGCAAGGGCAATTCCCACCAGGAGCGCCACGCAGATCAGCAGGTCGGTGATGCCGGCCAGCACGCGTGTTCCCACCCCCGCCAGCGAGTAGGTGAGCACCACCAGCTCGGGAGTCTCGACGTCTACCGTCTGTTCAAACGGGCGAGCGGTCATGTGATGCGTGTCGGGGAGGCGAGGTGGCCCATGATATCGGAAGGTCGTTGCATGCCTCCCGCGAGACAAGCGCGCCATTAGCTTTGCCGCATGCGTGTCCTCCTCCAGCGGGTCTCGCGCGCCGAAGTGCGCGTCGCCGGTCGCGTTGCCGGTCGCATCGACCGTGGCTATCTCCTGTTCGTGGGGTTCACGGGCGCCGACACCGAATCCGTGCTGCTGTGGATGGCCGACAAGGTGATGGGCCTGCGCCTGTTCGCCGATGCAGACGACAAGATGAACCTTGCGCTGGACGAGGTAGGCGGATCACTGCTCGTCGTCTCGCAATTCACGCTGTACGGCGACGCCGCCAAGGGACGCCGTCCCAGCTTCATCGACGCGGCGCGCCCCGAGATCGCAATCCCGCTCTACGAACGATTTCTTGCCCTGCTGCGCGAGCGCGGTGCCCGCGTGGAGACTGGCGAGTTCGGCGCCATGATGGAGGTGGAACTGGTGAACGACGGACCCGTGACACTCTGGTTGGAGAAATGATCGTACCGCACGTCATTCTCGCGTCGCAGTCGCCTCGGCGCCGCGAATTGCTCACCCTCGTCGGCATTCCGCACGAGGTGCGGCCGGCAGACATCGACGAATCATACGGCGCCGGCGAACTGCCGCACGCGCATGCCGAGCGGCTCGCACGGGAGAAGGCGGCGGTGGTGGCGCGATCAGCGCCTGACGCCGTCGTGATCGGCAGTGACACCATCGTCGTCCTCGATGGCGACGTACTGGGCAAGCCGCGCGACGAGCGCGACGCTGCGTCGATGCTGACGCGCCTCTCCGGGCGAACGCACACCGTCATGACTGCCGTGGCGGTCATGTGGCGCGGGGTCGAGCGCTCTGCGGTGGAAGAGGTGGAGGTCACTTTTCATACCCTCACGTCCGCGGAGATCGACGCGTACATCGCGACGCGCGAGCCAATGGACAAGGCCGGCGCCTACGGCATCCAGGGGTTCGGCGCCACC
>JACMOE010000783.1 GCA_014378185.1 Gemmatimonadaceae bacterium
CCGCGCCCGCATTGATCACCGGCGCCTGGTTGAAGTACACCGGCAGCTGCGTGCCCTCATAGCCATACACGAGTGGGCTCTTCTTGTCCGAGATGATGCCACGTAGGATCGTGCCGCGCGCGAACAGTTCCGCTGGCGTTTCGATCGTGATACCCGTCGTGAGGTTGTACTCCGGGAAGATGGTCGCTGTCGACCCTTCAGTGATCAGCGTGCCGCCTTCCTCGACGAACTTGTAGAGGTTCATGAGGCCGTCGATGCCCATGCCACCGCGAATGTCGTCGCTCTGGTCCATGTAGCCCAGGTTCGGCGTGGCAACCGACTTCCGGTAGGGCAGGGGAAGCGTCCCGGTCTTCGGCGTGCCCGCCACCTGGCTCTGTGCCGTGCCGCCAACATGGGGGAAGATGATGACGTCGAATTTCGCGCGAAGGTTGCCGTCGCGGAGCTTCTGGTCTGCAAAGTAGGAATAGGGTACGCCGTACGTGTCGAGCGCGGCGCGCACCCAGCCTTCGTCCTGCGTGCGCGACCAGCTGTGCACGTAGCCAATACGCGGCACGTCGAGGTCGTGCGTCTTCACCGCTGGCGCCGCGGCCACCGCGTAGCCGGACAGGCCGAGTGCCGCGAGCTGGGACTCGAGCTTCGCGCGGTCGCCGCCCGGGATGATGAAGGCGCCGGCGCGGAAGTGACGTCCCGCCGCGTCGAACTCCTCCTCCGCCGCCTGCATCTGCACCGACGCGTTCTTGAAGCGGAACGCCATCAGGTTGTTGTCAGCCGCGTTATCCACGATGAGCACTGGACCGGCGCCGGATACGCCCCCCGCTGCCTTGACGGTGGCCGTCACCATCGTCATCGGTTGCGTGAAGATCGTTTTGTCGGTGATCGGCGTGATGACGAGGTTGCGCATGAGCTGGAAGGTCCAGCCGGTGTCGTCGTACGGCGCGGGATTCGCCGTGGGGTAGTTCTGGAGCGAGAAGTACATGTCGGCCAGCGTACGGTACGGCTGGTCGCCGCGCACGATGTAGTCGCCAGGCTGGACGGTCACGTCTCCCGCCTTGAACGCCGAAGTGGCCGTGTGGATCTCGAGCCCCTGCGTGCGGAGGTCGTTGATCGCGTCCGCCGCATTTGCCTTGCGCGTCTGATTGGCCGGAATCACCCAGCCGAACGTCGGGCCGTTCCGGCCCTTGTCCACGGAGCGCTTGTTCTTCAGCCAGTAATTCTCCAGGAACAGCTCCTTCTGGTCCGCCATCTGCTTCAGGGAGATGAGCAGCGCAGACTCCTGGATGTTCGTGTTGTTGCGCGGGCCCCACTTGATGCTCGGCAACGGCGGATTGGGACGGAACCATTCGCGGCTCGTGGTTGTGGCCGGCAGCGTGAGATTCGCGTTGTTGTCTGGCCCGTAGCTCTGCACTTCGTAGAAGCGACCGACGGAATTGTGCGCGTGCGCCACGAAGAACATGTAGTTGGGCACCCATCCATCATAGAAGCCATACGTGAAGACGCCGGGCACGCCGCGCTTCGTCATCTCCATCACGTCGTTCTGCGCCATCACCCACCACTCGTTGATGGTGATGGGATCGAGCTGCTCGTTGTACGGGCCCGTGCCGGTGCTCGAATAGAGGTACGACTGCGCCTCGTGCAGGTCGTGCAGCACGGTGGGCGTCCACTCCAGGAAGGTCCTGGTCGTTTCCTTCGTGAGGCTCAGGAACTGGCCCATGCCATCGCGATTGTTGTCGTGCTGCACGTACTTGCCCCAGTACATCACGGGTAGGCGGGGTTCCGTCGTCGCGCGCTTCTTGTTGAAGTAGTAGGTGTCCACCACCTTCTCGCGCCCATCCACTTCCAGCACCGGCGTGATGAAGGTGATCACGTTGTTCCGGATTTTCTGGATGTAGGGCGTCTCTTCCACGGCCAGCCGATAGGCCAGCTCCATCAGCATCTCCGGGCCGCCCGTTTCCGGGGAATGCATTCCGGAGGTCAACCAATAAATCGGCTTCGCCGTCTTGATCGTGGCGCGCGCCTGTTCCTCGGTAGTCTTCCGCGGATCCGTGAGCGTCTTCAGCATGCCCTTGTACTTGTCGAGATCCTTGAGCGTTGCCTCGTCCGCGATGGCGGCCACGATCATCTCGCGTCCCTCCTCGCTCGTGCCCATGCGCCACACCTTCACCCGCGGCGACGTCTTTGCCAGCGCGTCGAAGTAGCGGGTGATGTCCTTCGCATACGTCAACTCGCCGGGGGTCCCGACAATCCTGCCCAGGAACTTGAGCGGCGTCGGCACGGTGCTCGACGCGGGCAGGTGATCCACCAGCTCCGTGCTGATGCGCGGGTCCTGGAGATATTCCTTGATCTTCGCGGTGTACTCGAGGTCGTTCGCCTGCTGCGCGACGAGTCGCGACGTCATGACCGCGCCAGCCGCGACGAGCATCGCGGCGTGACGAAGGGTGCGGTGGGTGTCGAACATCCTGTCTCCTCGTGGAGTGAGGCGTGCCGTCGGGGGCGAGCTGTTCGAGAATGCTACGGGACGGGCATGCACATCGTTGATGCCAAACTGCTCCGCCGTGAGTGAATCCGGTGATGCTCCGACGCTCGCGCGCGTGCAGCGTACGGCGTGAACACTTGCGCCACTCTTTCGTCGCCGAGCAGATTATGGCCATGCCTGCGCTCGAAGTTCGCCGCTGGACCGCGGCTGAAGTCCGGCAGCTCACTGCCGACAACCCGCTGCTCACGCCTCGGTACGAGCTCGTGCATGGGGAGCTGCTGGTGACGCCATCGCCGGGTGCGCCGCATCAGCGTGCCGTCGCTGCGCTGTATCGTTGGTTGAGTGCGTACCTCATGCCGTCGAAGCGGCTGCGCCACGATGGATTTCCTGTCTACGAGCTCCTGCTCGCCATCGAAGTGGTGTCACCTTCCAGTGGCCGCCACGATCGGGTCCGCAAGCGGCCGAAGTACCAGGCGCACACGCAGGAATACTGGATCGTGGACCCGGACGCCCGCTTGTTCGAGCGCTGGCGTCCCGGCGATGATCGTCCCGAAATCTGCATCGGTGCGTTTACCTGGCACGCGCCGGACGACGTACCCGCCTTCACGCTCGACGTGGAGCAATTCTTCGCCGACGTGTTCCGCGCGGAGATGGCGTAGCGACTGACGGCTCTCCTCCGTCGCTATCTTTCACACCATGCGGATTCTCGGAAAACCGACCGATCTCCCCAAGCGGTCGCTCTGGCAGAAGATCAAGGACGTCGCGCTCACCGACGTGGCCGTCCTCGCCCGCGGCGGCGTGTCGCCCGGCTCGTTGGAACAGCTCGAGCAGCTCCTCCTCGAAGCCGATTTCGGCGTGCCTACCACCCTCAAGCTCGTAGCAGACGTGGAGCGCCGCGCGCAGCGTGGCCTGGTCAAGACGCAGGGCCAGTTCCTCGACGCCTTGCAGGAGGGCATCGCGGACGCACTGCGCGCGGGCAACAGCGACCCGGCGCTCACCACCGCCAGCTCGGCACCTACCGTCATCCTCATCGTCGGCGTCAACGGTGCAGGCAAGACCACCTTCATCGGCAAGCTGTCCGCGCGCCTTCGTAGCCAGGGCAAAGCGGTCATCGTCGCCGCGGGCGACACCTTTCGCGCCGGTGCCATCGACCAGCTGCGCCTCTGGGCCGAGCGCACGGGCGCGGACTTCATCTCGGCAAAGCCCGGCGCTGATCCCGCCGCCGTGGCATTCGATGCCATCGATGCCAGCATCGCGCGCCGCGCGGATGTCCTCATCATCGACACCGCGGGACGCCTCCATACGAGCGAAGGCCTCATGACCGAGCTCAAGAAGGTGGCGCGCGTCATTGCCAAGCGCCTGCCGGACGCACCGCACGAAACCCTGCTCGTCCTCGACGCCACCATCGGCCAGAACGCCGTGCAGCAGGCGCGCATGTTCGCCGCGGTGGTGCCGGTGTCCGGCCTCGTCGTCACCAAGCTCGATGGCACGGCGCGCGGCGGCGTCGTCGTCGCTGTGCACGAGGCCATCGACGTCCCGGTGAAATTCCTCGGCACCGGCGAGCAGAGCGGCGATCTCATGCCCTTCGACGCCACGGAATTCGCGCGGGAGCTCCTGGGCGACGAGTGACGCCGGACAAGCGCGACGCCACCAGACCGGCGAAGCCCCGGCTCGACACGCCCGTCATGTACCTGAAGGGCGTTGGGCCCGTTCGCGCAGAGGCCCTGAAGCGGCTCGGCGTCGCCACCGCGGGAGACCTGCTCTATCACATCCCGCACCGGTACGAGGACGCCAGCACCATTGCGCCCATTTCGTCCCTTGAAACGGGCATGCAGGGCACGGTCATCGGCACGGTTGTCTCCAAGGGCGTGCTGCCAACCCGCAAGGGACTGCGGATCTTCCAGGCCGTGCTCCGCGACGATACGGGCATGATCGAGGTGTCGTGGCCCGGGCAACCCTATCTCGACCGCACCATTGCCAAGGACGACGTGCTGCTGGTGAGCGGCGCCGTGCGCTTCTTCCACGGCCGCCAGCTCCAGCCGCGCGAGTACGTCAACCTCGGCAAGGATGACAGTGGCACCGCCAAGGGCCGCGTGCTGTCCGTCTATCCCGCCACCGAAGGGCTGTCGTTCAAGGTCATTCGCGGCATCATCGACGCGCACCTCGACGAGTTGCTTCCCCTCGTGTCCGAGTACCTTCCGCGCGACGTGCTTCGCTCGGCAGGCGTGCCAACCATCGGCGACGCGATGCGCATGGTGCATCGCCCCACGTCGCTCGCCGAGGCGCTCGAGGGACGTGCGCGGCTCGCGTTCGAGGAGTTGCTGTTCGTGCAGCTCCTGCACCTGCGCGCCAAGGCGCTGTCGCGCGATGTGCGGCGCGGTATTCGCTTCGAAAACAAGCGCGCGCTCACCACGCAGTTGCGCGCGCAACTCCCGTTCACGCTCACCGGCGCGCAGGCGCGCGTGCTGCGCGAGATCTTCGCGGACATGTGCAGCGACCGGCGCATGCAGCGGCTGCTCCAGGGCGACGTGGGCAGCGGCAAGACCGTGGTCGCGGTGTTCGCCATGCTCCTCGCAATGGAGAATGGGTATCAGGCCGCACTGATGGCGCCAACCGAACTCCTCGCGGAGCAGCACTACGGATCCATTGGCCGCATGCTCGCGCCGCTCGGCATCGAGCCCATCCTCCTCACCGGAAGCCTCAAGACGAAGGCGCGTCGCGAGGTCGCGTCTCGACTGGCAGAGGCCACACCGGCGCTCGTCATCGGCACCCATGCCCTCGTGCAGCAGGCCACGGAATTCTCGCGCCTGGGGCTCGTTGTCGTGGACGAGCAGCATCGCTTCGGGGTGGAGCAGCGCAAGGCGCTCGCGGCCAAGGGCGAACTGCCCGACGTGCTGCTGATGACCGCGACTCCCATTCCGCGCTCGCTGGCCCTCACACTGTATGGCGACCTCGATCTGTCGGTGCTCGACGAGCGTCCCCCGGGTCGCCAGCCCATCACCACAGCCCTGCGGCCCGAGGCGGCACGGTCGCGCGTGCTGGAGTTCGTGAATCAGCAGTTGGGGCTGGGCCGGCAGGCGTACGTCGTGTACCCGGTCATCGACGAGTCGGAGAAGACCGACCTCAAGGCGGCTACCACGATGTTCGAGATCCTGGCAGCCGACGCTTTTCGCAGCCGCCGCGTTGCGTTGCTGCACGGCCGCCTGCCATCCGACGAGAAGGACGCCATCATGCGGCGCTTCCGCGACGGCGACATCGACGTGCTGGTGGCCACCACGGTCATCGAGGTCGGCATCGATGTCGCCAATGCGAGCGTCATGCTCATCGAGCACCCCGAGCGCTTCGGTCTCTCGCAGCTCCACCAGTTGCGCGGTCGCGTGGGCCGAGGCGCGGAGCAATCGTATTGTGTCCTGTTGGGCGACGTGAGTCCCGACTCCCGCCTGCGGCTCGACATATTCGTCGGCAGCGACGACGGTTTCGAGATCGCGCGTGCGGACCTCCAGCTGCGCGGCATGGGCGACCTGTTCGGCGAACGGCAGAGCGGCGTACCCACCTTTCGCGTGGCCGATCCGCTGCGCGACGAGTTGCTGAACGAACAGGCACGCGACGCGGCGCAGCATCTGCTCGCTGCTGATCCGGAACTGGATTCCCCCGCGAACGCGCCGCTGCGCGCCGTGATGGGCGAGCGCTACGCGCGCTCGCTGGAACTGTTTCGGGTTGGCTGAGCTCGTGTCGTCCTGAGCGGAGCAAAGGACGACAACCGTGACAATGGGATCAGGGTTTTGTCGGAAGGGCGAGTCGCCGCTTGATCCGATCCAGCTCGCTGGTCGCCTTGCTCAGCTCGTCCTTGAGACGCAGGATCTCCTCGTCGCGCGCCTTGTCGTCGGGCTTCGCGACGTCGACTTTCACCGGCGCGGCAGCGGCCGCGCGCACATCGAGCGCGCTCGCGAGCCGGCGCAGCGTCTGCACTTCCGTCCGATGCATGGTGGCGCTGGACGCCAGGTACCCATCCAGCAGCGCGCCCGCGTCCTTCGGACCTCCCGTCTGGTTGCTCGGGTCGATCTTGTACAGTGCGCGCCAGTACATCGCCTCCGTGGCCTCCGCACTCGCTGGATACCGTACCGCAAAATCCGCCAGGATCTTGTCCGCCACGCCATACCGCCCCGCGCCTGCTTCCTGCGCGGCCTGAAGCAGCACGGGCGTCCATTCGGTGCGGCCGGCGGGCATCGGATCCGCCAGGCGCGTCTGCGAGGTGCCGCACGCCGTTACGGCTACTGCGGCGATTACCGCGCACCATTGGCGGCCGCCACGCGCGCTCATGACGCCGCGCTCTCGGGCGCAATCAGCTTGTAGCTGCCCGTCTTGCGCCGATTTACGACGGCAATCGGCAAGATGATGGTGAACGTCGTTCCGGTACCCGCCACGCTGGCGACGCTGATCTTGCCCTGATGCGCTTCCACGATCTCCTTGGCAATGGCGAGCCCCAGGCCCGTTCCCTTGGCGGACGCAGACTTCTGGTTATCCGCCTGGTAGAACTTCTTGAACACGTGGGGCAACTGGTCCGGCAGGATGCCGGCACCGCTGTCCCGGACTTCTATGCATACTCCGTTCTCGTGTCTCCCCGCAATCAACTCCACCGTGCCGCCCGCCGGGGTGAACTTGAAGGCGTTCGACAGCAGGTTACCCGTGACCTCGTTGATTCGCTCCCAATCCCATGTTACGTCAGTCGGCATGCCGTCGTTCCGCGTCACCTTGAAATGCACCTCGCGCTGCACGGCCAGTACGTGGAACGTCTGCTCCAGTTCATCGAGCATCTGCGGAAGCTTGATCGGCCGTGGCTCGATGCGCCCGCCCCCCGCCTCGAAGCGGCTGACGTCGAGCAACTGATGCGCCAAACGTGCCAGCGTCTTCGCCTGCGCCTCGATCGTCTTCGTCACCGGCACCTGCTTCTCGGTGAGCGGACCGTACACCCCTTCCGTCATCAGCTGCAGATAGCCAAGGATGACATTGATGGGCGTCTTCAACTCGTGCGACGCAATCGATACGAACTCGGCCTTCAACTTGTCCAGTTCACTCAGTTGCCGCGTCATCTCCTGAAAGCTCACCGCAAGCTGCCCGAACTCGTCGTGGCGATTGACGTCGAACGCCAGGTTGTGATCCAGTTCCCCATCGGCGACGGCGCCCATCCCGGCCTGGAGCGCGTAAACCGGGCGGCTGATGGACCGCGTGAGCGACAGCGCGATTCCCGTGGCGAGGAGGAGCGCGATGGCCAATGCCGCCAGGGAGATGCGCTCGCCGTCACTCAACGCCTCCTCCGCCGCGGCCACCCGATCCGCGGCCCGCATCTGCAATGCCCGCTCGGCCGGCCCCACGGCGCGCTCGGCGTCGCGCAGGGCAGGGCCGATGGTGTCGGCGGAAATGCGCTCCGCCAGCGAGTCGTGCCCGGCGCGAAACGCCTCGTATTCCCGCTGCGCGGCGGGGGAGATCACGGCCAGCGCCGTACGAATTCGCGTCGCCGCCCCGTCCAGGTGAAAGCGGCCCAGCGTGTCACTGAGCGTCTCGGCGTTTCGCAACGCCACCCGCAGGTTGTGATTCGCGGTGTCGCCCTTGAGGATGAACAGCGCCACTTCGCGCGCCCGCACATCCGCCAGGCCATCGCGCAGGCGATCGAGCATCAGGGACGCCTGAAAATCGCCTTCCCGCAGGTCGCGCATTTCGCGATGCAGCGATTGCATGGCGACGCGCGCCACCACGAGCGGCACGATGAGGACGGCGGCGATGATGACGAGGCTGAGGGCGAGCCTCGCGCGCAGTGACATGTCGTCTGGGTTGTGGTGAGGAGCCAGCTACCGTAGCAAGGATCTCGCCGACGCGGGCCTTTGCGCCGCTCTGCGGGTCGAGTAGCATTGGTGGTTCGGCCCCGACGCGCCGGGATTCCGCAACACACGCCCGGCTGCCTCTACGGGATTCTAGGCGCAGCGCCGGTTCCGCGCCACTGACACGCTCCCTCCGCCATGTCCTCCGCACCATTTGTCCGAATCGCCGAGCTTCCCGCGCATGCGGGCCAACAGGTCGTCATACGCGGTTGGGTCACGCACGTGCGCTCGTCCGGCAAGATTGCCTTTGCCGTGATTCGCGATGGCACCGGCACCTGCCAGACGGTCTTCGTGAAAACCCAGTTGCCGACCGAGGTCTGGGAGCGCTTCTCCCAGCTCACCACGGAAACCTCCGTGGCCATCGAGGGCGAGGCACGCGCCGAGCCGCGCGCGCCCGGCGGATTCGAGATCGGAGTGACCAGTCTCGCGATCATCGGACCCAGCCCCATCGATTACCCGATCCAGCCAAAGGAGCACGGTATCGACTTCCTGCTCGACAACCGGCACTTCTGGCTCCGCTCCCCGCGCCAGCGCGCGATCGCCGTGATCCGGAGCGAGATCGAGCAGGCGATTCACGACTTCTTCTACGAGCGCGGGTTCCTGCGTGTGGACACGCCGATCCTCACCGCTGCCATCGGCGAGCGCTCCGGCCTGTTCGCTACTGAATACTTCGATGAGGGCAATGCCTACCTCGCCCAGACGGGTCAGCTTTATGGCGAGGCGGCGGCGGCGGCATTCGGAAAGATCTACACCTTCGGCCCCACATTTCGCGCCGAAAAGTCCAAGACCCGGCGGCACCTCACCGAGTTCTGGATGATCGAACCGGAGGTGGCGTGGAACGACTCGGCCGCCAACATGGTGCTCCAGGAGGATTTCGTCGCGTACCTGGTGCAGCGGGTCCTCGAACGGAGGGCGCCGGAACTCGCGGAGCTTGAGCGGGATGTCACAAAGCTGCAGGCAGTGAAGGTGCCGTTCGTCCGTCTGGATTACGCGGAGGCGGTGGCTATCGTGCAGCGGAAAGGCAGCGCCACCGTGTGGGGTGATGACCTCGGCGCCGAAGACGAAGCGCTCATCGTGGCCGACTACGACCGTCCGGTGTTCGTGATGAACTACCCCAAGGAGGCGAAAGCCTTCTACATGAAGGAGAATCCCGACGACCCCCGCACCGTCCTCTGCAACGATTGCCTCGCTCCGGAAGGCTACGGCGAGATCATCGGCGGGTCGCAGCGCGAAGACGATTACGACAAGCTGCTGGCGCGCATCACCGCGGAAGGACTGCCCCTGGATGCCTACAACTGGTACCTCGACCTCCGGCGCTACGGCACCTTTACCCACGCGGGGTTCGGGCTGGGTCTCGAGCGCACCGTGGCGTGGATCTGCGGGCTCCAGCACATCCGCGAGGTCATTGCGTTTCCGCGGATGATGCATCGGTTGCGGCCGTAGTCCTCGGACAGCGTCGGAAAGGACGTCTGTAAGTGCGTGGTGCGGTTCGAACGCGAATCACACGAATCCCGCGAATCCACGCGAATCCTCCTGAGCACCGCAAAACAACCTTGCCGTTTAGTTGATTCGCGTGGATTCGCCTGATTCGCGGAGATTCGCGTTCCCACCGGCCAACGCTTTTCAGCGACGCGTCACGCTAACGCTGCCGGGGATCAGCCCCTCTTCACCTCATCCCACAGCCCATCCAGCACCTCCAGCCCGGCCGTCCGCACATCGATGCCGCGCGATTTCGCCAGCGCCTCGATCCCCTGGAATCGCATCGCAAATTTCACGTTCGCCTTGTCCAGCGCGAGCGACGGGTGCACCCCCAGCTTCCGGCACAGATTCACCACGGAAAAGAGCAGGTCGCCCAGTTCGTCCTCCAGCAGCGCATCGGGCACCCCGGTACCTGACAACACCGCGCCGCGCGCCACCTCGGCCCGCACTTCCGCCAGCTCCTCCTCCACCTTGGCGGCTGGGCCCTGAGCGTCCGGCCAGTCGAAACCCACCCCGGCCGCGCGATCCTGGAGCCGGAACGCGCGGTGCAGGGCAGGAAGGTCCACTGGCAGGCCGTCCACGATACTTTCCCGCTTGCGC
>JACMOE010000784.1 GCA_014378185.1 Gemmatimonadaceae bacterium
CTCGCGGCGCAGTACGAGGAACTCGGAGCGGCTACGGCGCGCAAGCTGGCTCCCGACCTGGCGCGGTTCGGGCTGGAGCTCACGCAGATGATCGTCGAGAGCATCGCCCTGCCGGATGAAGTGGCGGCCACGCTCGACCAGCGCACGCGCATCGGCCTCATCGGCGACGTTGGCGCGTATGCGCAGCTTCAGGCGGCGGACGCCCTCCGTGGTGCGGCACGCAATCCAGGTGGTGGAGCGGCGGCAGCCGGAGCTGCGCTGGGCGTCGGCGCGGTGCTGGGTCAGCAGATGGCCAGCGCGACGGCCGCGGCGATGAACTACCGGCCAGCCGCCCCGCCGCCGATTCCCCAGGGCACGGCCTTCTTCGTGGATGTGGGCGGCAAGCCGGTGGGCCCGCTGGATTTGGCGGCGCTCCGCGCCCGCGTGGGTGACGGCTCACTCACGAGGACCACGCTGGTGTGGCGCGACGGCATGGCGGAATGGAAACCCGCCTCTGGCGCCACGGAACTCGTGGGCCTGTTTCCACCGCAGAGCTGAGGGGTCACGCCGGAGTGTTAAACGCCGGCGTGCGCCTGAAAACGAATGCACACCGGGCTGGGAAGTTCGATGCGTTGCGACGTGGCGGTCAGCCGCCCGCTCTCCGCATCGCGCGCGAACACCTCCACCGATCCTGATTTCTGGTTGGCCACGAGCAGCCAGCGTCCCGAAGGATCGATGGTGAAGTTGCGCGGCCAGTTGCCCCCTGTGGACATCACCTGCTGGAGCGTGAGCGTACCCTTGGCCGCAATCGAGAACACCGCCACGCTGTTGTGGCCGCGATTGGAGACATAGAGCGTGCGTCCCGACCGGGCAACGTGAATATCTGCGGGATAATTTTCGCCCTTGAATGACGCAGGCAGCGTCGAGAGCGTCTGCACCACGCGCAGGGCACCGGTCTGCGGATCACAATGCAGCGCCGTGACGGTGGAATTGAGCTCTCCCGACACGAACACCAGCGGAAGGGTGGGATGGAACGCGAGGTGCCGAGGGCCAGTGCCTGGCGGTAGTACCGCGTCGCGCTCCTCGAGATGCTGAAGGGCACCGGTCCCCTCGTCGAAGCGATACACGAGTACGCGATCGACGCCGAGGTCCGCCGCCAGCACGAACCGGTTGGACGGGTGCGGTACGACGCAGTGTGCGTGTGCGTGTTCCTGGCGCGCGGTCACCGGCCCCTTGCCCACATGCTGCACCACGTGCGAGGCATGGTCGAGCGCGCCCGTCTCATCGATTGGCAGGGTAGCCACAGTTCCGGAGACGTAATTGGCCACCAGTACGAAGCGACCTTTCCGGTCCGTGCTCACGTAGCACGGTGCGGCGCCTTCGGATGGTTGCTCGTCCAGCCACGTGAGGGCGCCGGACTCTGCATCGATCGCGAAAGCGCGCACTGCACCCGTCGGGCGCCCCTCTGTCTCCGTGACCTCGTTCACCGAATACAGGGTGCGGCCATTCGGGTGGATTGTGAGGAACGACGGATTGGCGCCGACGTCCAGCGCCTCCACCTGTCGCAACGCGCCCGACAGGGTGTCCATGCGCAGAAGGTACAGGCCGTCAGTACGTCCGGCTTCGGTATAGGTACCCACGTACAGCAGCGCGTCCGCCGCGCGCGGGCGAGCAGGCTGGGCGAGTGCGGCGGTGCCGCGCAGCAGCCCCACAGCACCGAGGGTGGTGGCGGCGACGAAGTCGCGACGAGAGAGAGACGTCACGGCGCTGTCCGCACGGGAGGAAGCGGCTTCGAGCGATCTTCGTACGGCCGCAGCGTCCACTCGAAGAAGGTCCACGTCCGGTTCCACGAATCGATCTGCTCGGGCGAGTCCACGCGCTCCAGCGTGACGGGATCCACCCGACGGCTGAAGGCATGACCCACCGACGCGCCCCATGGAGCGGGGTCGGTATAGATCTTCGTCTCGGCGAGGTCGGGCTTGAGTGCGCGCAGCGTGTAGACCATCTGCTGGTCTTCCACGTAGTTGACGTCCTCGTCATTGGTTGCCACGTGCACCAGCATCGGGACCTTCAGGTTCGCGGCGTGAAACACGGGCGATCGTCGGATGTACTCCGCTCGTTTCTCGAAGGGCAGGCCCGCGATGCCTTCCTCGGCCGCATAATCGCGCTGGTAGCCCGGACCCTTGTACGACAGGCGGAAGACGAGGTTGGTGACGGGCACGATGGCCGCACCCGCCTTGAACGGGTGGTCCGTGCGGAACAACGTGTGCGCCGTGATGAATCCGCCGTGACTCCATCCCATCATGCCCAGGCGGTCCATGTCCACGTAGGGCAGCGTCTTGAGGAAATCGACTGCGGAGATCGCGTCGTCCACCTCCTTGCCGCCGTAGTCGATGGCATCATGGTGCGCTGCACCGTACCCCGTGCTGCCGCGGTAGTCCGGCGTGATCACCACATAGCCGCGCTGCACGGCTTCCCGCACGAAGGGAAACATCGCGGTCCCCCAGTCGCTGTGCACGCCGCCGTGCACCCACACGAGTGCCGGGTGCCCCTTCGCGCCGCGCTTGGCGAGGGGCGCGAAGAGGTACGCCGGTATGGTCATGCCGTCGGCACGACTCGCGTAGGTCACCTTTCGGAACTCCATCACGCCGGCGCTCCGCGCGGCATAGATGCTGTCTGTCCGGCGTTTCTGCACGAGTTGGCGCTCGTAGTCACCCTTGGGGAGGTCAGCGACGCGATTGCTCACGTAGAGCAGCGCAGCTCGCGTTGAATCCATGCGAACGGGGGTGCGACGCGCAGCGGCATCGTCCTGAGCCCGAACGACCGAGGGGATTACGGCGAGCGACACGATACCGAGACACGCAATTGCAACTCGGTGACTGAGATCGAATGACATGAGTCTCACTGATGACGGCGAGAGAGAATACGCTACCTTCGGCAGGGTGCGCGCGACGGTTCGCGAGTATACGCGCAATGAGCATGCTTGCGCCAGCGTCAGACTGCCTCGACGTCGATGTCCCCAACGTCTCCCTCCATTCGTCCCTTTCGTTGACCTCGTCGCGCCCACCCTCCGCGATTCTCCTCACGTCAACTCTCCGCGCGGTTCGCGAGGGAGCGCGTCTGCCGTTTGCGCGCCTCTGGTGTTTTTCCTGCCTGTCGGTTCCGATCGCGTGTGGCGGCGCGGCCGCCGATTCCGCGGGGCC
>JACMOE010000785.1 GCA_014378185.1 Gemmatimonadaceae bacterium
TAGGCCCGCCCATGGCGCCCCTTGAGCCGCTCGGCAGCGGCCTGCGGGACCCCCAGCCGGTGCACGATGCCGGACGTCACATTGTTGCCGCCGAACGCGATGGTCCCCAGATGCCGGATCTTCCCTTCGTGAAACACCGCGAGGTCCGTCGTGCCGGCCCCCATCTCCACGAGCGCGACGCCCAGCTCCTTCTCGTCTTCGGTGAGCACGGCGAGGGCACTGGCCAGGGGCTCGAGCACCAGCTCGCGCACCTTGTAGCCCGCCTTCTCCACGCTCTTGCGCAGGTTCGTGGCTGGCGCCGAGCCGATGGTGACCAGGTACATCTCGGTCTCCAGGCGCGTACCGCTCATGCCGATGGGATCGCGGATGCCATGATCCTTGTCCACCGTGTATTCCTGCGGAATCGCGTGCAGCAGCTCGCGGTCCGTGGGAATCGCCTGCGCGCGGGCGACCTCATTGGCGCGATCGACGTCGGGCTTCGCGATCTCGTCGTTGCTCACGGCGACGATGCCCTTGGACGTCATGGCGCGGACATGCTCCCCCGCGATGCCGAGGTACACCTCGGTGATCTGCGCGCCCGCCATGCGTTCGGCATCCTGGAGCGCCTTCCGGATGGAGCGCGTGGTTTCCTCGATGTCGGCCACGACACCGCGGCGCATGCCGGTCGTGCGCGCCTGGCCCACGCCCAGCACCTTGATGCCGGGATGCTTGGGCAGGTCGCCGACCACTTCGGCGATGATGGCAGTCGTCTTCGCGGACCCGATGTCGAGGCCGGCGATGAGGCGGTCCGAGTTCATGGCAGTCTGGCGATCACTTGGTCGCGGTAGCGGAGGTCGAGTTCGGCGGCGTGGAGTTGTCGCCGCGCAAGATCGCGCTCGACGGGTTCGATGTCGGACAGACGCGCGAGCGTGACAGACGTCATCGCGCGCACGGGCAGTTCGTTCAGGTGAAGGACGACCTCATCGCTACCCACGCGGCCCAGGCTGCTGAGCCGAGCGTAGAGACGAGGCGCCTCGCGCTGCATCCTGCCCAGCAAATGATACACTGCGGTATCGCGTGGCGTGGCGCGCACCACCGGCGCATCCACCGGCGTCCGGCTGGGATCCAGCGGCAGCAGCACCCCGCGCTCGTCCACCGCGCGCAGGCCGCTGGGCGTCTGCATCAATCCCACGGGTCGGCGTTCAACCAGCTCGACGACCAGCGTTCCGGGCAACCGGCGCGTCACGGCCACGCGCTCCACCTGCGGGTGCGACTGCACGCGTAGCGCGAGCGGGCCGAGTGGGTCCCAGATGCTGCGCGAGGTATCCACGTGAAGTCGACTGAGGATCTCCGACGGCGGGGTGTACCGGGCCCCCAGCACTTCGATCTTGCGCACCCGGAAGAATGCCAACTGGCTGAGTAGCCTGGGTCCCCATGCCGGCGACGCAAGGATGCCCACGAGCAGAAGGGCGCCCGCGAGCAACTGCCAGCGCGGCACGCGCGCCGACGGTGCGGAAGGAGGGTCGGCTTTTGCGCGGTCGCTCACGGCGGCCCGTTCCGGAGAAGCGCGAGCAACTCGGGGCCGGACCGGGTCACGTCGCCAGCCCCCATGGTCACGACCAGGTCGCCGGCCTGCGCCATGCTCGCGAGCGCCGCAGCAAGGGCGGGCCGTGCGCCCGTCCACGCCGGCGAGCGGCCCAGGCCCGCCATGGCATCTGCTACCAGGGCACTCGTTACTCCGGGCATCGGGTGCTCGCGCGCGGGATAGATGTCGAGCAGGTACACGACGTCCGCCTCGCTGAGGGCGGCCGCGAACTCGCGCGCAAAGTCGCGCGTGCGGGAGAACAAGTGCGGCTGGAACGCCACCACGAGTCGGCGATGCGGTGCAGCGGAGCGCGCGGCCTGCACCGACGCGCGAACCTCGGTGGGATGGTGGGCGTAATCGTCCACGACCATCACGTCGCGCGCACTGCCGAGGACCTGGAATCGGCGCTCCACTCCATTGAAGGCCGCAATGCCCGGCGCCATCTCGTCCACCGTGGCGCCCAGCGCAAGTCCCACGGCGAGCGCAGCGAGTGCATTGCGCACGTTGTGCTCACCGGGCACGCGCAGCAACACGTCGCCCAGTGCCTTGCCGTCGTATTCCACGGCGAATCGGGTACCCAGCTCTTCGCGCCGAAGTGCCGTTGCACGCAACCGCGCGTCTGGCGACGTGATGCCGTAGCGGATCACCTCGGCGCTCGACGGCGTGGGCAATCGGTTGGCCTCCTCATCGTCGGCGCAGAGCACGATGTACCGCGCACCGCGAACGTACGCGGCAAACGTGCGGCGGAGGTCGTCGATGTCTGCGTAGATGTCGAGGTGGTCGGCCTCGAGGTTGGTCACCACCGCCACGGTGGGAGACAGCGCGAGAAACGAACGATCGTACTCGTCGGCTTCCACCACGAACCGGTCAGGACTTCCCGCGCGCAGGTTGCCGTTCCACGACGTCACGCGTGCGCCCACGTAGCCAGTGGGGTCGTAGCCTGCGGCGACGAGCGCCTCGGTGGTGAGCACGGTGGTGGTGGACTTGCCATGCGTGCCCGCGACGCCCACGAGCATCGCGCCGCGCGTGGCGTCGCCGAGCGCCTCGGCGCGTCGAATCACCGGCAAACCAAGCTCGCGCGCGCGTTCGAGTTCCGGGTGATCTTTCGGCATCGCAGACGTGATGACCAGTGCGCGGGCGCCCGTCACGTGATCCGGTGCGTGGCCCTGCTGGACGACGATGCCCCGCAGCGCGAGATCCGGCGCATTTTCCGGGTGGGCATCGCAGCCGGTGACCACCACCCCTCGCAGCATGAACAGCTCGGCCAGGGCGCTCATTCCCGCGCCGGCGATGCCCACGAAGTGGATGGGGCGGGAATCGGAGGGGTCGAGGAGAAGGGGCATCGTGCCATAATATATGCAGGGGCAAGCGCGCATCATCCATTCTAAAACTGCAAGTCAACTGCAAGTACCAACTGAAGACTTATGGTACTGGGTACTTCAGACGAGGAGTACGAGTACTACGGCGTGTGGACGAATCGCTTCGCGCGTGCAGCATCCCGATGACGACAGTCCGGTAGTGGTACTCGTACTTTTTTTTCGCGACTGAGTACTCGGTACTACAAGTCTGTCGTTGGTACTTGCCGTTCAAGCAGAGATGCGTGCAAGAATCCGCCGCGCGATCGTCTCCGCCGCATCCGGCCTCGCGCGCGCCACGGCCCCAGCCGCGAGCCGGGCCATCGCCGCGCTGTCGCCAAGCAAGCCACGCACGATGGTATCGAGCCGGTCTGCCGTGAGTTCGGCCTGCGGCAGGTTGATGGCCGCACCCGCCGCCGCCAGTACCTTTGCGTTCACTGTCTGGTGATCCGCCGCGGCCGTGGGCAGCGGAACCACGATGGCCGGTATGCCCCACGCGAACAACTCCGCCGTGGTCATGGCGCCCGCCCGCGCGATGGCGAGATCCGTTGCGGCATACGCGTCCTGGATGGGCGAGAGATATTCGCGCACGCGTACGCGACCTCCATCGAGCATCGAGAACTCCGGATAGGTCGCCTTGCCGGTCATCCAGATGAGGTGCAATCCGTCCGGCAGGCCACGCTTCACCCAGTCCGCCACAACGAGGTTGATCGCGCGCGACCCCTGGCTGCCGCCGTACACGAGCAACACCTGCCCGCCCTCCGCGGGAAATCCCCACGCCGTCCGCGCGGCCGCGCGATCGGGGCGCGGGCTGGGCGGAGGCTCGATAGGCGCGCCCGTGTCGACGTGCTGATCGGGCGTGCCACCGATCACGCGTGCTGCTTCAGGGAACGCGAGGTAGTATTCGCGCGTCCAGCGGCGGAACGCGCGCGCCGTAAGACCGGGATAGCTGTCGCCAGCCTGCTGGACGATGGGAATGCCATGCACCACGGCGTACGCCAGCCCGACGCCCGCGGCATATCCACCCGTACCGACGATGAGCTTCGGCCGCTCGCGACGCACCACCGCGCCCAGCGCGCGCCATCCCGTCACCGCGCCGCGGAGCGTGCGCCAGTTTTCCCACGGCTTCGTGCGATACAATGGGTGCAGGTCGAGCAGCACATGCGGAAACTCCGTCGTCGGCAGCACGGTGCGTTCGAGTCCCCGCTGCGCGCCGATGAAGAAGGGCTGCACCGTGGGATCGAGGCGCACGAGCGTGCGCGCGATGGCGAGGCCAGGATACAGGTGGCCTCCGGTGCCACCGCCGGCGAAGAGCACGGTCCTGCGTGACTCGGGCATGTCAGCCTGGCGGCGTGGAGAGCGGATCGGTGGCGCCGGAGCCCAGCACGCGCTCCTTCTGGCTGCCGATGTTCACAAGCAATCCGGTCATGAACATGGAGAGTACGATGTTCGACCGGCCATAGGAGACGAATGGGAGGGTGAGGCCCGTGGTCGGAAGCAGGCCCACCACCACACCAATGTGCAGGTACGCGGTGAGCACGGTGACGAAGGTGAGCCCCACCGCCACCAGTTGCAGGAACGGTGAGCGCGCGTGGCGCGCGATGCGGAAACCCAGCAACGCATAAGCGGCAAAGGCGATCGTGATGGCGGCGAGTCCCACGAATCCCCACTCCTCGCCAATATTGCTGGCGATGAAATCGCTGTAGGGAAACGGCAGGAATCCGTACTGCTGGCGCCCCTGCCCATACCCCACGCCAAACGCCCCGCCCGATCCCACGGCAATCAGCGATTGCTTGAGCTGGTACTTCATCTGCGTCGGTGCACCGCCCGGATCAAAGAACGCCGTCAAGCGGAGCGCGGCGTACTGCACCTTCTCGATCTTGGTCCACAGCACCGGAATGGCGAGTGCGCACAACGCGACGAAGTGCGCGATGCGCACGCCGCCGGCAAACA
>JACMOE010000786.1 GCA_014378185.1 Gemmatimonadaceae bacterium
CTGCCGCCTTCCTCATTTTTCGCCCTGTACCCCGTGCGTCATCTGCCCCTGTCTACAAGGTGAGTTTGATCGCGGCGCCAGCGGGCGAGCGGCGCGTCGGGGTCGTGGAACCGGCGACGCCGGCGCCCGTTGCGACAGTGCCGAAGCCTGCGCCGCTTGCCCGGGAGATGCCTGAGCCGGCGCGCATGAAGGCGCCTGCCAGGAAGCCAGTGGTCCGTACGCCGAAGACCGCCACGCCCAACGCGGCACCCGCGACCGCGGCCATGACGGCTCCGCCGGTGGCCGGCGGCGGTCCAACCGGTGGCAAGGGAGCGGACGTGGCGAACGTGAAGGCGGATGGGATCGCTTTTCCGTATCCCGTGTACCTCCAGAATATCGTGCGACAGATTGCGCTCAATTTCAGGCCGTCGGCGCGTGGGGCGCTCACGGCAGAGGTTGCGTTCATGATTCGCCGCGATGGGACGATTGCCGGGGCGAGGATCACGCGGCGGTCGTCCGTCTATTCGTTCGACCAGGACGCACTTGCGGCCGTCGAACTGGCAGCGCGCGCGTTCGGCCCGCTTCCGCAGGGGTTCTCCGACGACGTGCTTCCAGTGATCTTCAGCTTCGACCCACGCCTCATCCGGTAAGGCCATTCATGACGATCCGTCGCGCGCTCGGCGCGCTGCTGTGCATAGCTGCCCCGCTCGCCGCGCAGGACACCACGAAGGGTGTCCGCATCGGGCTTGCCTACGATCCGGGCTCGCGGCCAGGTATCGTGGTGCTTCCCGGCAAGGGGGTGGGTGCAGATTCGGCCCGCGCCATTGTCCAGCGCGATCTCGACTTCGGCGATCGCGTCAACGTGATCGTCCTGGACGCCGCCGCCGCGACAGATGCATCTCGCGCCGCATCGCCGAGTTGGCCCGTGCTGTCGAGGCTCGGTGCGGCAGCGGCGGTCCAGGTCACGCCGACTGTCACCGGCCTGCATCTCGCCATATACGACGTGGCAAAGCAGACCACCGCGCTTGTTCGGGACTACGCCGCGCCACCGCTTGCCCAGGCGCGTGGATGGCGTGCCGTCGTCCACGCATTGTCCGATGATCTCGAGGAAGCGCTGACCGGCACGCGCGGCATCGCGAGAACGCGCGTGCTGTTCGAACGTGGGAAGCGCATCTGGACGATCGATAGCGACGGCGCGGAAGTAACCGCTGTAACGGATGTGGGCACGCCCCAATCCGCCGCGTGGAATCCGACCGGTACGATGATCACGTACAACACCTACCTGCCGGCGGGGATCGTGGTGCATGACCTCGTCGCGGGTCGCAGCCGCATGCTCGTGGGCGGCAGTGGTGTCTTCATCTCGCCGGTGTTCACGCCAGACGGTGGGAGTGTTGTCTACTCGCACGGTGTCGAAGATGGGACGGATCTCTACCTTGCGTCGCTTGCTGGCGGTGGCGGACGGCGGCTGTCGGTGGGCCGGGGCAGTGACAACGTGTCGCCGAGCTTCAGTCCGGATGGTCGCCGTATCGCGTTCATGTCCGCCCGGGCCGGACATCCCGAGATCTACACGATGGATGCGGACGGTACGAACCCTGACCTGCTGACGCCGCTCGAGTTCGGGGAGAACGCGCATCGCGCGAGCCCCGACTGGTCGCCGGATGGACGCTACGTCGCCTTCCATTCCTCGATGGCGGGCACCTTCCAGCTCATGACGATCAGCTTGCGCGATCGGGGCCTGAAGCAGCTGACGAGTGATGGACGCAACGAAGACCCGTCGTGGGCGCCAGACGGCCGGCACATCACGTTCACGTCCAATCGCACGGGCGTGAAGCAACTCTGGGTGCTCGATATCGAGACTGGCCGTTCCCGGCAGCTCACGCACGGCAGCCAGCCGGCGCGCAATGCAGCATGGTCGCCTAGGTTGTCCAGCTGATGCGGCAGCGCGCCGGTAGCCTGACCCTTCACCTGGGAGACCCTGCATGATTCACAAGAACGCCGTCCTTTCACTCGTGGTCCTGCTTGTGTCCGCCGGGCTCGGCGCGTGCCGGAAGAAGCCGGAGTCGGCACCGGCTCCCACCATTGTCGGGGTGTCCGACGACGTCGCATCGCAACGCCGTGCTGATTCCCTTGCCGCTGATTCCGCGCGTCGGCGTGCGGACTCGCTGGCCATCGCGCGCGGTGGTTCCGCCACTGACGGTGATGCGCAGCGCGTGCAGACCGTACTCAAGCAGTCGCTGACGCAGCGCATCTTCTTCGATTACGACAAGGACGTGCTGCGCGACGACGCGCGCACGGTGCTGGACGCCAAGGCATCTGTGCTGGAGGCAAATGCCGCGGTGACGCTGGTGATCACGGGACATACCGACGAGCAGGGCACTGCGGAGTACAACCTTGCCCTTGGACAGCGCCGCGCCGCCCAGGTCAAGCGATACCTGGTCAGCAAGGGCGTGCAGGAAGGTCGCCTGTCGGTGCAGAGTCTTGGAGATTCGCAGCCGCTGGCGACCGGCACTGATGCCGGCTCCTACGAGCAGAATCGTCGGGCGGAGTTCGAAGCGTTGAATGCGGCGGGCGCCTTGATGCGTCCGCGCTCATGAAGCGCGCTCGCCGTTTCGGGCCGTTGCTCGTTCTGGTGCTGGCGGGCTGCCTTGCGTCCAAGGGCGACGTGGCGCTGCTGCGAACCCAGCTCGGCGCCATGGACCAGGCCGCGGCCGCCAATACCGAGGCGCAGCGCGTGCAGCTCGATCGGGCCCTCGCCCAGGTACTCGCGCAGCTCGCCCGCGACAACGATTCCGTGCACGCAGTGAGTGCACGGCTGGCCAAGTTGCAGGGCGACGTGCAGAACGATCACTACGAGATGGGTCGGCAGATTCTCCAGCTCCAGGAATTGAGTGGTCAGAGTCAGCGCCGCATCCAGGAGCTGCGTGCGTCGCTGGAGGAGCGCAACAGCCAGGCGGGTGCACCGCCAGCGGCGGCTCGCGACTCGACGCACGCTGCACCGGGTGGACCTGGCCCGGCGCAGCTCTTCCAGGGTGCGCTCGATCAGCTGCGGCGGGGAGCAACCGGTGTGGCACGGAGTGGCTTCGAGGAGCTGCTGCGCAGCTATCCCGCCACGGAGGATGC
>JACMOE010000787.1 GCA_014378185.1 Gemmatimonadaceae bacterium
GCGGGGGATTCTTGGTTGGGGCGGTGGCGGGTTGGTGGAGGTCGGGAGGGCAGGGAAACACCTGATGGTCACGAGGCGAGGAAGCAGGTCCTCCGCTGCGCACAGCACGACAAGGGTGGTGTCCCGTTCACTGACCCATCCCGCCCTCATCGAAAATAATGCACATGCTCACGATCACCCTGCCGCTGCTTGCGCTGCTCGTCACGCCCAGCGCCGTCCCCACGGCCCCCGATCCTGATGTGGCGCGCTGGGAACGGCATGCCGCTCAGGTGACAATCGTTCGCGACGACTGGGGCATTCCCCACATCTACGCCAGGTCCGATGCTGACGTGGTCTTCGGCCTCATGTACGCCCAGGCCGAGGACGATTTCAATCGCGTCGAGACCAACTTCATCAATTCCATGGGCCGGCTGAGCGAAGCCGAAGGCCAGGCCGAGATCTATCGCGACCTGCGCATGAAGCTGTTCGTGAATCCCGACAGCATGAAGGCGAAATATCGCACCAGCCCCGCATGGCTGCGGACCCTCATGGATTCCTGGGCGGACGGCCTCAACTTCTACCTCCACAAGCATCCCCGGGTGAAGCCGCGCGTGATCACGCGGTTCGAGCCATGGATGGCCCTCACTTTCAGCGAGGGGAGCATTGGCGGTGACATCGAGAGAGTATCCACGCGCGACCTCGAGGCCTTCTACGGCGGACGTGCCGTCGGCCGCACCGAGCGCGTGCAGTCCAGCGCGTTCACCGAACCTGGCGGCTCCAACGGCTTCGCGATCGCGCCATCCAACACCCAGCATCACAAGGCGTTGCTGTGGATCAATCCACACACGTCGTTCTTTTTCCGCGCCGAGGCGCAGATGGTGAGCCAGCAGGGGCTCAATGCGTACGGGGCCATCACGTGGGGACAGTTTTTCGTCTACCAGGGTTTCAATGATCGCGCGGGCTGGATGCACACGTCGAGCAACGCGGACAACTCCGACGAATACCTCGAGACCGTGACGAAGAAGGGCGATGGATACGTCTACCGTTATGGCGGCAAGGATCGGCCGCTCACGGCCACGAAGGTCGTCGTGCCGTACCGCACCGGATCCGGCATGGCAAGCAAGGAGTTTACGGTCTACCGCACGCATCATGGTCCCATCGTTCGTGCGCAGGATGGCCGTTGGGTGTCCTTCCGCATCATGCAGGAACCGGTAAAGGCGCTCATCCAGTCGTACACGAGAACCAGGGCGCGGAACTACAGGGAGTTCCGCAAGTCGATGGACCTGCACACCAACTCGTCGAACAACACCATCTTTGCCGACGCGGACGGCGACATCGCGTACTTCCATGCCAACTTCGTTCCGAAGCGCGATCCGCGCTTCGACTGGACGAAACCGGTGGACGGCAGCGATCCGGCCACCGAGTGGAAGGGAGTGCACTCGGTGGAAGAGAGCCCGCACCTGCGTAATCCTGCAAGCGGCTGGCTCTACAACACCAACAACTGGCCCTTCTCCGCGGCGGGCGCGAACAGCCCCAAGCAAGCCGACTACCCCCCGTACATGGAATCCGGAACGGAAAACGAACGCGGTATCCACGCCATGCGCGTTCTCTCGGGCAAGAAGGATTTCACTCCCGCCTCGCTGATGGCCGCGGCGTTCGACAGTTACATGCCGGCCTTCGACATCATGCTGCCGCCGCTGCTGTCCGCGTTCGATCAACTCACCGCTGGCGATCCGCTGCGAGCCAGGCTTGCCGAACAGGTGGGACTGCTGCGCGCATGGGACCGCCGCTGGTCCATCACCTCCGTTCCCACCTCGCTCGCAGTGTATTGGGGTGAGGAGCTTCAGCGCACCGTCAGTGGCCGCGGCGTGGGCAATGTCAACGGCGACGAAGACCTCATGAAGCGCTCCACTCCCGACCAGCGCCTGCGCGCACTGGCCGCGGCGTCGGACCGCCTGGCCTCGGAGTTTGGACAGTGGAAGACCCCGTGGGGCGACATCAACCGGTTCCAGCGGCTCACCGGCGACATCGTGCAGCCGTTCAATGACGCCGCGCCAAGCATCCCGGTGGGCTTCACGGCGGCGCGGTGGGGTTCGCTCGCGTCGTTCGGCGCGCGTCCCTATCCGAATACGAAGAAATGGTATGGCACGTCTGGCAACAGCTTCGTTGCCGTCGTCGAGTTCGGGGACAGCGTGCGGGCCAAGGCGGTATCTGCCGGTGGCGAGAGTGGCGACCCGAAATCGCCGCACTTCAGCGACCAGGCCGTGCGATACACCACCGGCGAATTGCGCGACGTGTACTTCTACCGGTCGCAGCTCAGGAACCACACGGATCGCGAGTACCACCCCGGCCAGTAACCAGCACCACCCAACGACCTACCGGAGCACAGAGTGGACACACCAGAGGATATGCTGGAGCTGCAGTATCCCGAGCTGCGCATGCAGGCTGAAGAGGCGGCCGACACCAGCGGCGTTGACCGGCGCGAGTTCCTGTTCATGTCGATGATCGCCGCCGCGGCGAGCACGTTTGGCGCGCACGTCGTGCGCGCACAGGGTGCCGGTTCGTCCGCAGCGGCCGCTGCTGCGGCGCCCGCAAGCGCACAACAACCACAGATTCCGGCATTGCTACTCGGGAACGGTGAGCCACCCGCCGAGCAGTTCATGCCGTATCCTGGCGGCACCGGTGCCTTGATGGAGAAGCTCGTGCGCGAGCACGGCCCCAGGGCATTCGAGCGCTCGCACTTCAGTGTCGAGAAGTGGAGCGGCGCGCTGCCGGGCACGGACGAGGCCATCGCATTCCTCCCCGCACACCGGCTGTCTGCATTGATCAAGGCGCGAAAGATCACCTCCGTACGGCTCACCACCATCTACCTCGAGCGCCTCAGGCGGCTCAATCCCATCCTGCTCTGCGCCGTGACGATCATGGAGAGCCA
>JACMOE010000788.1 GCA_014378185.1 Gemmatimonadaceae bacterium
AGCCGCCCGGGATTGCCAACCCGCTCGTGGCGGTGACATCGGAAAACCGCTGCGCTCCCCCGTTGTGATACAGGGCAGCGCCATGATCGCTGGTGAGCAGGAGGTCGATGCGACCGTCGCCGTCAAAGTCGGCGATCACGGCGTCGGTCGCGCTTCCGCCGGCGAGTCCGAACGCGGTGGTCGCCTCGGTAAAGGTGCCGTCGAGGTTGTTGCGGTACACGGTGCGTTGACCGGATCCGATGAGCAGAAGGTCCAGGTCGCCGTCGTGATCGAGGTCCACGAACAGCGCCTTGCGCGCGCCCTTCACGTCGGCAACGCCCGCCTTGGCTGTCACTTCCGCGAAGGTGCCGTTGCCATTGTTGCGGAACAAGTGACCGCGTCCCTCGGTCCCGATGGCGAAGAGGTCCATCCAGCCATCATTGTCGTAGTCCACAAACGTGGCGTACGCGGCGCCCTGTGGAAGTGAAATCCCCGATCGCTGCGTCGCGTCCTGGACAAATCCACCCTGCACGCGGTAGAGATGCGCGACGGATTTGTGTGTCGTAGGCGACCATGTCGACACGAACAAGGCATCGGTGCCGTTACCGTCTATGTCGCCGGTGGCAAGCGCGGTAGGCCCGCTCTCGACGCCGGGCGCCGCAGTGGGGAACCCCGCGTCACTGGTGGCGTCGGCGAACTTGGCGAGGTCGGTGGTAGCTCGATCTCGGGCGCCGTGGATGAAGTCCTTGGGCGCGTAGGTGAGGATTGGACGACCGGCGATCGGACCGTCGGTCCAGCGAACATCGTCCAGCGCCGCCTGGTAGGGAGCGGTGAGTTCCAACAAACGGAAGACACGGTCGAGCACCGTTCGTGCCGGCGCGAGCTGTCCCGAGCGAAGCAGCTGAATCGCGCTATCCAGGTAGATGCGCGCTTCCCTTGGCGGCTCGGGTGGAATACGCCGCACCTCCTCGAGTTGACGCACCGCGCTATCAGCCGCGCCGCGCCGCGCGAGCACGTCAACGAGCTTCAATCGCACAGCGAGGTTCGCTGGCGCGACGGCGAGCACGGCGCGGAGCCGGCCCTCATATCTCCGGGACGACGCACTATCGGGCTGCGCCGCGTCGAGTTCGGCCAGCGCGTACAGCACGTGCGCGTTGCCCGCGGTATCGCGACCGAGACGCTCGAGCGTGGCACGCGCGTCCGATGGACGTTGTGTCAGCGAGTAGAGCTTCGCGAGCACAAGGCCGATCTCCGTGCTTGCAGGGTCCAGCTTGCGAGCACGGAGTAGCTGTGTCTCCGCGTCAGGGTAGCGGCCGGCCTGCAGGTAGACGAGGCCAAGGTCCGCGTAGCCGGCAGGATCATCGGGCGCGAGCTTCGTGAGTTTCTTGAATTCCGCTTCCGCCTCCGGCAACTGATTGCGCTGGAGGTAGCTGCGTCCCAGCGTGCGAGTGGTGTAGAGCTCTTCCACCGAGGCCGGCTTGGGCCGGCATGCGGAGCTCGTGGCAAGTGCCACGGAGCCAAGGACGACCACCCATGCTCGCCAGACCATCCGGGTCATGTATGCCTCACCGTGCGGAGACGTCAGAATGCACTGACGATGATGGACTTCACGTACGCGACGAATCGTGAGTTCTGCGGGGCACTGCTGACAGGCTTCAGCGCTGAATTATATGCCTCGGGCCAGTCCGTATTCGGCCCCCAGGCAATGATATTGGCGGCCATGGGTCCTTGAGGTACCGCGGTAAAGGCCGACGACAACAGCGTGCCATCAACGACAAAATCAATTCGCGCTGGCGACCAGCGGATAGTCCAGTCGTGCGGCGCCATGGGATCGAAGCCGGAGGGCAGGGGGAACAATCCGCCGTGGCCAGCACCCAACGGCTCGTTGGAATACCAGTTCAGTTGTACCATGGGCGGCGTGCCGGGCTGTAGCCGATTCGTCACGAGCTCGATGTCGATTTCGTCGTGCTGCGTGGCGCAGTTGCCTGGACAGCCGAACAGGTACACGCCGTACACCAACCCTGGCTGCACCGATGTCACCTGAACGCGAGCGGTGAAGACGATCGTCGTCGTTGCGGTGGGTTGGAACAGCTGGAGCGTCTTGCCGTGCGTGCCGAAGAGCGAATTGCCGGTTGGATTGAACGTATTGAGCGCCAGTTCGGCGCCGGCAGCCCCGACGACGAAGGTTCCTCCGCTTCCCGGATGCACCCAGTCGGCCAGCTGCGTCCTCCCGAGAAATGATGCCGGGCCCACTTCGGTGGTCCACGTGGCGGGATTCAGCTGGCTTCCGGGAACGCTGAACGTGTCCTGCAACAGCGTGTTGGTAATGCTGATCGCCGCCGACGTCACCCCCGGCAACGTGCCCGAGCTGAACGTGAGCGTATAGCTGCCCGCTCCGCTGATCCTGAGATCCGTGAACGTTGCGACACCATTCGTCGTCGTGATGGTAGTGGTGCCTGCAAGCGTGCCCCCCGCGCCCGTGATGGACGCCGTCACCTGGATGGCCGCACTGGGAACGCGGTTTCCCGATGCATCGCGAACCTGAACAACGGGCTGCGGGGTCAGCAGCCCACCAGGTATACCGCCGCCGGGCGCCGTGGTGATGACGAGCGCAGTCGGCGCAGCGGATGCGCCCGGCTCCGTGGACCCGCACGCCGTGAGTGCGAGCAGCACTGACAGTCCGCACCACGCGACCACAATTCGGCTCGAGGGCATTCTCACGGAATGCGCCCCACTTTCCCCTCTGGCCACTCGTCCACGCGAATCCGCTGCGCCTGTTTGCGTCCACCAACCGTCAGCGTGACCAGGTACTCACCAGCCTCCACACGACGCAGCTCCTTCACATCAGTGGGTCCGCCCAGCTCACGCGGGCGCGGCTTGTCTCGACCCAGGTCCCATGTAACACTCTGAAGTCCGGCGTACCCGGGACCCGTGAGCTTGCGCACCGTGTCTCCAGCCGCAGTGGTGACATAGAGATCGAGCGTTCCCGGTTGCGCATCGCGCAGCCAGTACGTGATGGCCACGCCGCGCGCAGGATTCGGCGCCATGAAGGGGCGGGATCCGGACGACGGATACGTGTCCGCATACCTGTACTGCAACGCCGGCGGCACCGCGAACAAATGCGATCGCTCGGCAAGCAGCGTGTCCGTCATTTCCTCCAGCGATCGCACGTCAGCCACCCATACGCCACGTCCATGGGTGCCGAGCACCAGCTCACGCTCGCGGTACGAGAGGGCAAACTTCTCCACCGGAACGTACGGAAGATTCCGCCCCATGCGCTGCCAATGATCACCCGCGTCCACGGTGACGTATGCGCCGATAGCAGTGCCAACCCACGCAAGGCGCGAATTGAAAGGGTCGGCGTACACAGTGAGCGAACCGCCGTCTGCAGGAAGTCCGCGCACCAGCGGCTTCCAGCTGTGGCCAAAGTCGGTGGTCCGGTAAACGTGTGGCTGGTAGTCGTCGCGATGATGGCAGTCGTACGTGAGCCAGGCCGTGCCGGCATCCTGGTGGCTGGGCGCAATCGCGCTCACGAAGCACGTCGTGGGTGCGCCCTTTGGAAGGTTGGACGTGAGATTCGTCCAGCTGCTGCCGCCATCGCGTGTGAGCCAGACGAGTCCATCGTCGCTCCCGGTCCAGAGGACCTTCCTGTCACGCGGACTCTCGGCCACGCTGAACAGTGCGTGGTAGCTGGTGTTGCCGCCCTCGGCCGCGGGATGAGCGCGGTCGGCTCGCGTCATGTCGGGGCCGAGTATCTCGGAGTCGATGCCCTTGTCACCCTTGTCGTGCAGGCGAAAGAGTTGATTCGCTCCCACGTAGAGGACGGTGGAGTCGTGCTGGGAGAGAAGGATTGGCGCGGTCCATCCCCATCGGTAGTCGTAGCCCGCGTCGCTGCCGGCATCGAGCGGCAACGGCTTGATGGATTCACGCTTCCAGGTCCGTGTGTCCACCTTCGACATGCTGCCGAACTGCCACTCGCTGTAGATGACATGTGGATCGTGCCATGGCACCTGCACCCACATGCCATCGCCACCGTTGACGGCATACCAGTCGGCATCGGTCACGCCGGTTGAATCGCGTGTGCGGCTCGGACCGCACCACACGCCGTTGTCCTGGAGTCCACCACACACGCGGTACGGCCGCACGCTGCTGTCCGCGATGATCGTATAGAACTGTCCGATGGGCAGCTCGGCATGTTCCCAGGCGCGGCCGCCATCGTTCGTGATGTACGCCCCGCCGTCGTTGCCCAGCACCATGTGCGTGTGATCGGCCGGATCGATCCAGAGCGCGTGGTTATCCACGTGCACATTGTAGAGCGAGTCCGTGGCGAACGTCTTGCCGCCGTCCTTCGACACCAGCACCGGTGAGGCCAGCACATAGAGGTGCTGATCGTCGGTTGGATCGACGACGATTTCGTCGTAGTAATAATGAGGGTTCGTGGCCAGGTCGTTCACCTGCGTCCAGTGGTCACCCGCATCGGTGGAGCGGAACACGCCACCGAATGGGGTAGCGCCCACATCGGTCACGGCGCGGTCCACCCCGACCATCGCGTAGACGGTGCCCGGACGCGAGGCCGAAACTGCGAGCGACGCACGGCCGATGTCGCGTGTGGGAAGGCCGGTGTTGCGCGCCGGATCGGTGAGGAGTGTCCACGTCCTGCCACCATCTGTACTCCTGTAGATGCCGCTGCCCTTTCCAGCTCCCTGCATGTGCGAGCCACCGAGGCGCACGCGATGCCACATGGCGGCGTAGACGACCTCCGGATTGGCGGGATCGAGCTCGAGATCGGTCGCCCCGGTGGTGTCGTTCACGAACAGGATGCGCGACCAATGCGCGCCGCCGTCGGTCGTCTTGTACACGCCCCGTTCGTTGTTCGGACCCCAGAGGTGTCCAAGTGCCGCGACGTAGACAATATCGGGATTCGTGGGATGAATCACGACGCGGGCGATGGAGCGCGAGTCGGCGAGTCCCATGCGATGCCACGTGCGTCCACCGTCCGTGCTCTTGTGCACGCCATTGCCCCACGATTGGGAGCGCAGCGAGTTGCGCTCTCCCGTTCCCACCCAGACGACATTCGTGTCGCTCGGCGCCACGGCCAGGTCGCCTACCGTCTGGTTGTGGAGCGAGTCGCCGATTTGCCGCCAGGTGATGCCACCGTTCGCCGACTTCCACACCCCGCCTCCCGCAGCGCCGACGAACAACGTCTTGCGATATGGCGTGGGTACGGCGAGCGCGGTGACGCGCCCACTGTAGGCGGCCGGCCCGAGGTTTCGGTAGGAGATCTTGCCCAGCAACCGGGTCAGCGGGTCGGCGCTCGCCGAAGCGGAGTCGGCGCTCGATGCAGATCCTGTGGCTGGTGCTCCACTGGGCGCGGATTGGCGCAGCGTGCTGTCGCCGCCAGCGGGGCGACGCGGAACCTGGGCCGACGACGTGGCGGCGAGGCCGAGGTGCAGCGCCAAGGGAAGTGCGACGACGGATAACGAGCGACGAAGCTGCATCGGATCAGTTGATGATCGGGTCGGCCAGCGGGAGAAGTGCAATGATCGCCTTCGTCATCCCTGATGACCAGACCAGGTGATATCATCAGGCTGGTTATTTCCCCCGAATTCTCCTGAATGACGCTTGCCGCACCGCGCTCGGACACCATAAGTCCGGGGCTCACCGCCGTTTTCGCATTCGCCTGCGGAGCGATGGCTGCCAACCTCTACTACTCGCAAGCGCTGATTGGCCTCATCGCACCAGCCATCGGGCTTCCCCCGCGCATGGCTGGCTTCACCGTTACGCTCACGCAGCTCGGCTACGGAGCGGGCCTGCTGTTCATCGTGTCGCTTGCCGACCTGGTCGAGAATCGCCGGCTCGCGCTCATCATGCTCGCGGGTGTCGTGCTCAGCCTCGTTGGCGTGGCGACATCGACGTCGGCCACCACGTTCCTGTGTTTCTCGTTCCTCACGGGCTTCTGCTGCGTTGGCGCACAGGTCCTCGTTCCGTTCGCTGCGCACCTGGCAACGGATGAAAATCGGGGCAGGGTCGTTGGCAACATCATGGGTGGGCTCGTAACGGGCATCATGCTCGCTCGACCGGCGGCCAGCCTTCTCGCTGCCAGCTTTGGATGGCGCGCCATCTTCTGGGTGTCCGCCGTCGGCATGGTGGCGCTGGAGATGCTCCTCATGCGCATGCTGCCCCAGCGGCGTCCCAGGACCAACCTGCACTACGGGCAGATCCTGGTGTCGAGCATGAAGCTCCTCTTCACGCAACCGGTGATTCGGCGCCGAGCGGCGTATCAGGCCGCGATGTTTGCTGCGTTCAACCTGTTCTGGACCGGAGTGCCGTTGTTTCTGGCGCAGCGGTTCGGGTTTGGGCAGCGGGGCATCGCGCTGTTTGCACTGGCGGGTGCAGGCGGCGCCCTGGCTGCACCCATTGCCGGACGCCTCGCGGACCGCGGTTACATTCGCGCGGGAACGATGGGCGCACTCGGTGCCGCGGTGATCGCCTTCATGATATCCGGGTGGTCTGGGGCGGCCGGAGCAGTCGTCATGCTGGCCGTTGGCGCAATCCTGCTGGATGCCGCTACGCAGTTCAACCAGGTGGTGAGCCAGCGTGTGATCTACGCGATTGCGCCAGAGGCGCGTGGGCGCATCACGTCCGTGTACATGACCGCCGTGTTCCTGGGCGGGGCCACGGGGTCATCGCTGGCGCCTGCCGCGTTGATTCGCGGGGGGTGGACTGCGCTGTCGGTGACGGGTGGGGTGATGCTTGCGGCGGCGTTCCTGCTGTTTCTTACGGAGTAGTCCTCCCCTGTTCCGCGTAGAGGGAGTGAGGGTCAAAGATTCACACACTCACCATTTGTCGTTACTCCGATGAGTTGCATCGAGCCATCGAGTGGTCATCACTACGACATGCGCGGCTCTGCCGTGCGGATTACGTGCCATTTCCCTGAGCGTTTTGCGAGCAGGACGTAAATGGTGCCTCCGCACAGGCCACCGCACGCATACTCGACGTGCACCAACGCCGACGTACCATCCCGTCCAAAGCCCACGCGCGAAACCTCGATTCGCCCTGGCGAACCCGGATAGCGGTGAAAGAACGCGCTCCAGAAGGCGTTGTACTGCCGACTCCCACTCGCGCGATCCGCATTGGTGAATCGCTGCATCGGTACCCTGGTAGCCAAGCGATCGACGCGCTCAGTCAATTTCCGTTTCCTCTCGAAGTCTGATCGCAACCCGAGAGGTAAGGGAGCAAGCCACTGGATTGCATGAGCGTAATCAGAATCCACGACGCTCGTTGCCTCACGCACGGTGGAGTCTCCAACAACGACTTGCCGTGTCGTGTCACGGACGAACAGGCTGTCGATCACGGCGGCCTGCACGACGCTTTCGTCCGACTGCAGACCGCGCGCGGGGGAACAAGCTGTCAGGCAAGCAAGGAGCAGCAGACCAATCGTCCGCACGGTAGAACGCTTCGCCAGCCCAGTCAGGTGCGCGATCATCGTACACTCCTCCGTGAAGCCGAGCCGGTGGTCTGCGCCCTCCCAAGCGAACGGCTACTTGACGGGGCTCGACTGGCGCAGCGTGACATCGGCAGGCAAGTCCATGTCTGTCCACGCAACCAGGTCGGGAAAGTCGAACTTTACCTTCTCACATCGCCAACGTCGAGGATACGGCGATGATTGCCGCCATCGTGAACGATCCAGGCGTACGCCGAACGCCTTAAAGCAGTGCGGGGCGACGACTCTTATCCTCTGGGTAAACAGCCTGTAAACCGTCGCCTACCGTTTGACTTGTCCTTGTTCTGGCGCGAGGTTGGCTGATGCAACCGGGTAAGGCATTGTAGTGTCCAACCCCACAGCCGCTGCATCCACGCTCCGCCTCGTGCCACGATGAGCCACCACCGTTCACTCCGCGTCGTCGTGCTGGCTCTCGTGCTTGCGAGTGCTCCCCTCCGA
>JACMOE010000789.1 GCA_014378185.1 Gemmatimonadaceae bacterium
GGGGGGGAGCGTGGCTCCCTGTGTGGGGTGGGGAGAGGACCGGGCCCCGCGCCGCGTCAAGAACGACACCATGCGCCGCTGGTAGTGTACTTCGCTCACCGCGCGCAACTCGGCCGCCTTTTCTTCAGGCGCCGTATCGTTCAGAAAGTTGCCCCCACCAATTTCCGGACCCGCGAGGTACTTGAGCAACCCGGGCTTCCGCAGCGGCGGATGGATCTGGATGTGGAAATGGAAGCCCGGATGCGCCCCACCATCGGTTGGCGCCTGGTGCAGCACCATCACGTAGGGGAACGACATGCCCCACAGGTTGTCGAGGCGCACGAGCGTTGCGCTCAACACTTCGGCAAATTCCACCAGTTCGTCGTGCGACAGGTCGGCGATGCTCGCGTGCGTCGCCCTCGGAGCGACGTACGTCTCGTACGGGTAGCGTGCGAAATACGGCACGAACGAGAGCGCGCTGCTCCGATGCACCAGCATGCGCCGGCCATCGTGCTCCTCGGCCTCGATGATGTCGCGAAAGAGCGAGCGACCCGTGTCCGCATGGTACGCGGACGCGGCTTCCACCTCCACCTCGATGGTGCGGAAGACGAAGTTGGTCGCGTAGATCTGGCAGTGCGGATGCGGATTGCTCACGCCCACCACGTCGCCCTTGTTCTCGAACATCAGCACATGGCGCACCTCGGAGCGCGCGCCGAGCTCGCGGTACTGCGCCTGCAGCGTCTCCAGCAACTCCACCACTTTCGCAACTGGCAACTCCGCCAGCGTGAGGTCGTGGCGCGGCGTGTAGCACACCACGCGTGACACCCCATCAGCGCGACGGTTCCGGAACAATGGCGACGCGGGCTGCTCCACCTCCGGCGCGGCCGGGCTCACGCACGGATGATCGTTGTCGAACACGAACACCGAGTCGTAGTCGGGATTGGCATGTCCAGCAACGCGCGTGTTGCCTGCACACAGGTAGCAGTCCGTCACGTGTTGCGGCAACAGCGCCGGGGCGCCGCCGACCTGTTCGCCGAGCCACGGACGGTTGTTGCGGTTGGAGGAGATGATGACCCATTCCTGCCGCAGCGGATGCCACCGTTCCTCGAATGTCATGTCATGCCGGCGTGAGCATGCCGAGTACACGCGGCCCGCGCGCGCCGGTCGCGGTGGGCACGTTGCCAGCGATGCCCTCCAGATGCAGGTGGGCCAGCAGCGCGAACGCCACCGCTTCCTTGGCTTCTCCGTCGAAGTAGTGGGCATCGAACGGCACCACAGCGAGTGGTGCGACCGCTGCCTTCAGCATTGCGAGCAGCACGGGATTCTTCGCCCCGCCCCCTGACACCAGCATCTCCTCCACGGGCTCGGCCATGAAGCGCCGGTACGCGTCGGCAATCGTCGCCGCCGTGAATGCAGTGGCGGTGGCCACGACATCGGCGTCGGACGCTGCCCCTTCACTGCGACACAATTCCGTGAACCGCACGACATACGCGGCGTCGAACAGCTCGCGACCCGTGCTCTTGGGCGGCTCAGCGGCAAAATACGGATCGCACAGGAGTTGGTCGATCACGGGCTGGATCGTACGGCCACGCGCGGCGATGAGGCCGTCGCGATCGTAGCGCAGCGAAGAATCCAGTGTGCGCACCACGGCGTCGATGATGGCGACGCCTGGTCCCGTGTCGAAGGCGCGCACGCTTGCCAGCGTGCCATCCGGCGGCACCACGGTCACGTTGCCAATGCCGCCGATGTTCTGGAGCGCACGCCAGCGACCACCGCCGAACAGCAGCGCGTCGGCAATGGGCACGAGCGGTGCGCCCTGCCCGCCAGCCGCCACATCGCGTACGCGAAAGTCACTCACCACGGCGAGCCCGGTTCGCTCGGCGATCACCGCCGGTGCGTCGAGCTGCCACGTGGAATGTCCGGGCTCGTGCCACAGCGTCTGGCCGTGCGTGCCGATGGCGCGCACATCCGCGCGGGCCACTCCGGCGTCCGCGAGCACGGCCACCGCCGCATCGGCGAGCCATCCGCCCAGGTCCACAGCGAGGCGGCAATATTCCCGTGCCGAGCCTTCGCGCATGGCGGCGAGCAGGCGCGTGCGCTGCGCGGCGGTGTACTCGTGCACATGAAAACCGAGGAGCTCCGCGTCGTAGGCACTGTCGCCGGTGGGGGTAAAGCGCGCGACCGCGGCGGAAATACCGTCGAGCGACGTACCCGACATGAGGCCGACGTACGTGCCGCCCGCGCGTGGTGCGGCGGACGAGCTCATTCGACCGGTGGCGGTTCGCCGCCCACGACGCGACGGACCACACCGGCCCCGTCGTCGAGACGACGCTGCGCCTCCTCCTTCTCCACGCCGAGCGCGTGCATCACGATGGCGAGCTTGACCGAGCCGCCGGCGCGTTCGATGAGCGCGCGTGCGTCGTCGCGCGAGACGCCGCTTACTTCGCTCACGATACGCTCGCTGCGGTCCACCAGCTTCACGTTGGTGGCGCGGAGATCGATCATCAGGTTGCCGAAAGTCTTGCCCACACGGATCATCGCGCCCGTGGTGATCATGTTGAGGATCAGCTTGGTGGCGGTGCCGGCCTTGAGGCGCGTGCTGCCCGTGACCACTTCGGGCCCCGTGACGGCGACGATGGGGATATCCACCACGCGCATGGTGGCTTCCGGCGGGGGCGAACAGGCGACGATGGCGGTGCGTGCGCCAACCTCGCGCGCATACTCAAGTGCGATCCGCACGTAGGGCGTGGTGCCCGACGCCGCGATGCCCACCACCATGTCGCCACTGCGCACGCCGCGCGCCGCGAGGTCGATGCGCGCCTGGTCCAGGCTGTCCTCCGCGCCTTCCTGCGCGCTGGTGAGCGCAGCGGGTCCGCCGGCGATGATGCCCTGCACCATTTCTGGTGGCGTGCCGAAGGTGGGCGGGCACTCCGACGCGTCGAGCACGCCGAGCCTGCCTGATGTTCCGGCACCCACGTAGAACAGTCGGCCGCCGGCGCGGAACGTGGCCTCGACGGCGGCGATCGCGGCCGCAATGTGTTCGCGCTGAGACTCCACCGCGTCGGGCACCGTGCGATCTTCGGCGATCATCAGGTCCACGATGCCCATGGGCTCGGCCAGGTCGATCTGCTGCGTGCGGGGGTTGCGGCGCTCGGTGACGCGGGGATCGATGACGCGCAGGGTCGGGTCCCATGTTGGAGAACGTGTGACGCGCTTCAGGGTATGGTTCATCCACTCCCTGAGCGCCGCTGCCAAGTTACCGGGCGTCGTTCGCCACTCGCAAGCCAGCTGGAGCTTCCGTGCGCCGACTTCTGTTCGTGATATTCCTGCTGCTGCCGTATTTCGACGCCGGCGCCCAGATCAGCCGGCCCCGGTACGGGGTGCAGACGCCGAGCGTGTGGGTATCCGGTGGCGCCGCGTTGCAGCAGGGATTTTCCGTGGCGGACGGCACCACGGGAAGTGTGTGGCAGTTCGGCAACGCCACCACCTATGGCGCGGCCCTCGAGAAGACCCTGGGCAATGGGCTGCTGCTGGGCGTTCGTGGATCCAACGGCCTCATTCCACTCAACTACAGCAGCCCCGGCACATCGGTGAGCGCTGATGCGCAGATCTCCCAATTGTTCAGCACCCTGCGGCTCGCGAGTGGGCGGGGCTTGCATAGCGTCCTGGAGCTGAGCGCAGGCGCGACGAACTACTCCAACTTCCGCACGCGGGGCACGGCGGTGAAGCTGCCTCCGCTCAACGGCGACACGGATTTCTCCTTCGCGTTCGGGTATGGATTCGGATATTCCTTTTCGCCGAGGATGTCGGTGGATGTCGTGCAGGAGGTAACGACGTCGGTGCATCAGAAGGACGGCCTGAATCCCGGCGA
>JACMOE010000790.1 GCA_014378185.1 Gemmatimonadaceae bacterium
CGCGCCGCTCCAGCCGGCGCTTCGGCAGCGCACTGGACCTCTTCGCGCAGGGCAATGCACACCTCTACGTAAAACCTGGCCGCGACCTCGACACCCTCAGCGGATTCGACGTCGTCCGCGCCCGCCCAATGCTTGGGGAAGACATGGGCCGCTTCGCCGGCGCGAGCGCCATCGCCGAGTTGACGCTCCGCTTCGGGCGCGATGCCTCGGACAGCGCGCTCTTCGACGCCGTGGTCGGCGCGCTCGATGCGTTGGCCGTCGCGTCGTCCGACGAGGCGCTCACCGCCACGCTGGCCAGCGCGTGGCACATCGTGGCCGAACTGGGGTTCGCGCCCGCCGTGGACATCTGCGGCGAGTGTCACGACATCCTGCCTGCGGACGCCACCGTGATGTTCAGCCATCGCGCTGGTGGTGCGCTCTGCCTGCGCTGCGGACGGCTCGCCCCTGCGGGCCGCGTACTGCCGCCCGAGGCGCGCGACGCACTGCGACGGTTTCTTCTGGGCGATGCCGGCGAACCGCTCGGCGACGCCGCCACGCGCGCACACCAGCGGCTCCTCCGGGAGTTTCTCGCCGAGCATCTCACGGATGGGCGGCCGCTGCGCGCGCTGGAATTGTGGGAGGAGCAGCGATGGTAGCACGGGCGCACCCGTGATCCTTGGCACGGCGGGTCACATCGATCACGGCAAGACGACGCTCGTCCACGCACTCACCGGCGTGCACACCGACCGTCTGCCCGAAGAGAAGCGGCGCGGCATCACCATCGAGCTCGGCTTCGCGCCGCTCGGGCTCGACGGCGTGGGGCAGGTGGGCGTGGTCGACGTGCCTGGTCACGAGGCCTTCGTCCGCACGATGGTCGCCGGCGCAACGGGCATCGACCTCGCGCTCCTCGTGGTGGCCGCCGACTCCGGCGTCATGCCGCAGACGCGCGAGCACCTCGCCATCCTGTCGCTCCTCGGCATCACGGCCGGCGTGGTGGCCATCACCAAGTCGGATCTCGTGGACGCGGAATGGCTCGCGCTCGTGGAGGACGACGTGCGCACGACGCTCGCAGCGTCGTCGCTGGCGTCCGCGCAGGTGATCGCCGTGTCATCCACGACGGGCGCAGGGCTGGACGCGTTGCGCCAGGCGCTTGCGCATGCGGCGGCATCGGTGCCCGCTCGATCGTCCGACGACATTTTTCGACTCCCTGTCGATCGCGCCTTCACCGTGCGCGGAACGGGTACAGTCGTCACCGGAACGGTCTGGTCCGGCACACTCGTGCGTGACGCGGCGGTGCGGCTGTTTCCGTCCAATGCCACGGCTCGCGTGCGCGGCCTCCATGCGCACGGGCATGTCGTCGACACCGTGCACGCGGGAGATCGCGCCGCCATCGCACTCGTGGGCGTCGAGCTGGACCAGGTTCATCGCGGTTCCGTGCTGGTGCAGAGCGATGCGTGGGGCGAGACGCGCGTGATCCGCGCCGACGTCATGCTCCTGCCGCACGCGGCGTCGACACTGGGTCCGCGCTCGCGAGTCCGGTTTCACCTCGGCACCAGCGAAGTGGGGGCGCGCCTCGTGGTGCGGGATACCGAGATCGAAGCGGGCGTCACACTGTCCGCGCGCGTAGTGCTCGACCAGCCCGTCGTCGTCCGCGCTGGCGATCGGTTCGTGCTGCGCGCCGCCTCGCCGGTGGCGACGCTGGGTGGCGGCATCGTGACAGACCCACTGGCGCCCCTGCGCGCGAAGCCATGGCACGTTGCGCCACGTGACCCCCGCACCACGCTCGACCTTCTCGCCCGCGAGGCGGGATCGGCCGGCGTCCTCATTCGCGAACTGCCGGTACGGCTTGGCATCATGCCTCGGGACGTCGTGCCCCTGCTCGACTCCGTCCAGGGATGGCGCGTGGGAGGCCGCTTGCTGGATGGCGCGGCCCGCGCGAGCCTCGTGGACGCGGCAATCGCCACGCTCCAGGACTACCACCGGGCGCACCCCATCGAGCCGGGCGCACCACTGCAATGGCTGCGCTCGCGCCTCCGCGCATCCGATGAGGTGGCCACGGGCCTCCTGGCCTCGATGATCGAATCCGGGGTGCTGGTCGCCACCGCTGGCACCGTCGCCCACCGGGAGTTCGTGCCACGGCTCGACGCGGGGCGTGAGACACTGAGCATGACCATTTGTGCCGCCCTCACCGCCGCCGGTGCCGAGCCACCCACGGTCGACGAGCTCGCTCTGGCGCTGTCGGTCACCCCTGAGGCTGCAAATGAACTCATGCGATGGCTGGCACGTGATGGGAGCACCGTCGCGCTGGAGCCGGGACGCTACAACCTGCGTGAGGCACTCGACCGCCTCCGCGGTGTATTGAGCTCCGGAATGACCGAACCTCGGGAGTACGCCCCCTCCGAGCTTCGGGATCTGCTCGGCCTCACGCGGAAGTTTCTCATACCCTTCCTAGAGTATTGTGACCGTGAGGGTTACACGATTCGGGGCGAGCTGGGCAGGCGGCTCGCAGTAATTTCGCCACGGCCGCGCACGGTGTAAGTCGAGACAGTTGCTTGACATGCGAGCGGAATGCTCGTAACGTTCGATACCGCAGTTTCCTTCACTCACCCGTCACAGGAGCTTCATCAGGATCCTGTTTCGTCAGCCGGAGTTCCCATGTACCACCGCTGGGCAGCACTTGCGCTTGTGCTCGCCCTTTGTGCATTCCCGACAAAGCAAGCGGCGGGGCAGGACTCGTCACCGCCCCGTGGGCGCAAGCAGTCAGTACTCGGACAGAATTACCCGAACCCGTTCAATCCGGAAACCCGCATCCCCTTCAGCGTAAACGGCTGCGAGGGAACGGTGAGTCAGCGCGTTGTGACCGTTCGTGTCTACAACGTACTGGCACAGCTCGTTGCCGTACCGCATCTCGAAGGCTCGATCGGGCAAGATCGGCCGCTGCAGAACTTGACGCTTCCCTGTGGCGATTATGTCGCTTTTTGGGATGGGCATCTTCTCGATTCGGGGCGCGAGGCGGCATCCGGCGTATATCTCATCGAGCTTTCGCTCGATGGCGAGCGGCCGAAAAGCCGAAGGGCATTCGTCGCGAAGTAAGGCGTTCCGCTCCACCATGCAGCGCCCGGGCTTACGCTCGGGCGCTTCGTGTATCTTGCGGGCACGCGCAGCAATGACCGCGCCGATCGGACTGCCGGAGTGGCGCGAATGCCACGGCATCACGGTTGCCCTGTGAGTTGGCCCCAGCGCGCTCCCTCGCACAACCTCACGACATGATCAATCCAGACAAGCTCACGGTAAAGTCCGCCGAGGCGCTGAATGAGGCCCTCGCGGAGGCGCGCAAAGCCGGCAATCCGCAGGTCTACGACACCCACCTGCTGCTCGTGCTCCTCGGCCAGGACGAGAGCATTGTGGTGCCCGTCCTCCAGAAACTGGGCGTCAACGTCGCCGCGTTGCGCGAAGCGCTCACACGCGAGACCGGCCGATATCCGAAGCAGAGCGACGCGCAGCCCACCATGGCGCGCGAACTCACCGCCGTGCTCGATCAGTCCGAAAAGGAGGCGAAGAAGCTCGGCGACGAATACGTGAGTACTGAACACCTGTTGCTCGCACTCTCCGACGCCAAGGGCACCGAAACGCGCACGCTCCTCAATGCACTCGGCGGCACCCATAAGGCGCTGCTCCAGGCCATCGAAGCCATCCGTGGTACGCATCGCGTTACGGACCAGAATCCCGAAAACCAGTATCAGGCCCTCCAGAAATACACGCGCGACCTCACCGAGGCCGCCAGTCAGGGCAAGCTCGATCCCGTCATCGGGCGCGACGAGGAAATCCGTCGCGTGATCCAGGTGCTGTCGCGGCGCACCAAGAACAATCCCGTGCTCATTGGCGAGCCAGGCGTGGGCAAGACCGCCATCGTGGAGGGACTCGCGCAGCGCATCGTGAACGGCGACATCCCCGAGAGCCTGCGCGGCAAGCGCGTGTTGTCGCTCGACCTGGGCTCGCTCATCGCCGGCGCCAAGTTCCGCGGCGAGTTCGAGGAACGGCTCAAGGCGGTGCTCAAGGAGCTCACCGAAGACAAGGACCAGTTCATCACCTTCATCGACGAACTGCACACCCTCGTCGGCGCCGGCAAGGCCGAAGGCCCCATGGACGCCGGCCAGATGCTGAAGCCGATGCTCGCGCGCGGCGAGCTGCGGGTCGTCGGTGCTACCACGCTCGACGAGTATCGCACGCACGTGGAGAAGGACGCCGCGCTCGAGCGCCGCTTCCAGCCCGTGTACGTGGGCGAGC